>JBOGQV010000196.1:0-1953 GCA_050749145.1 Nitrosotalea sp.
GCTTCTTCCGCGCCCTACCACGTGGTTACGCCGATTTTCAGCGGTCCGTTGAAAGCGATCAGATCGGTGCGGCTGGGGCCGGACGGGGCTAAGCGAGCCAGCGCGTAGACCGTGCCGTCTTTGCCGATCGCGATGCTTTGCACCGCGGTAACGCGGTCTCCGTTGGCGAAGCGCACCGCTCCGTTGTCGCGGTACGCGGACGTTGCAAGGTCATAGGTAACCAGGCGAAGATCCTCCTGGCCCTTCTTGCCCGTGCGCCCACCGGTCAGGTAGTACAAAGTGTGCCCGCCCGGCCCAAGCGCAAAGCCGAGGTAGCCGTATGCGAACTGGTCGAACATGCCGCTCCTCCGCGACGGCTCCGAAGTGAGCCGCTTCAGCACGTCCACTCGTTCGCCCACCGGATCGAAGCGAAATAGATAGCCTGAGGTGCCGTGCACGCCGTAGACGCAGTGATCGTGCTCATCCCAGGCGGTCTGGCGCCAGTTGTATCCCATAGTGCCCGGCGCCGTTGGATCGTAGCGGCCGAAGTAGTCTTTTACGAGATTGTCCCCCTTGACGGCGCGCACTTCCTCGGAACTGTACTGATAACGAAAGATGGTTCCGCGCGCGTTCGTGAAGTAGGCCGATCCGTCTCTGGGATCGACTGCGATGGAGCGGCAGATGGTCTGATAGTGTTGGCCCTTTCCCGCTTCGCCCTGGTCCGATTGCGACCCGAAGCCTTTCATCTTGCGCGTGCGCAGATCGTAACGGTAAAATCGGCCGCTGGGCCAGGTCAGAAAGTAGACCCGCTGACGGGCCGCATCCATGCTCAGCGTGATGATGCCCTCCCCGTCGGGAGACTTTGCCAGATTCTCAAAGCGTTTGGACCTCATATCATAGGCAAGCAGGTGCCCGCCCGGATACGGCTTATAGCCCGGCGGCGGTACGCCCACCGTCTCCATCCCATCCTTTATCGTGTAGTAGCCGAGATGCGTGGCGAAGTACAGTTTGCCCGCCGACTCCAGGAAGCGCACATGGCTCTTGCCCTGCGGGATCGCTTTGCTGCCCTTTTCGCCGCAGATCTCCGTGAGGTCGCCCAGGTGTTCGATCTTCTTTGTGGCCGGATCGAAGGAATACATCTGCGCGCCCACCTCGAGCGAATCGGAACTCAGCACGTAGTAAATCCTGCCATCGCTGGCCGCGGAAATCGCGTTGAAGCTGTCGTGCGCTTCGGCGAAGCCCGAGTTGTAAGGTGCGGCCACCAGGGGTCCCGATTCCGCCTTGCCATTGGAGACCCGGGCGCATCCGCCCAGCGCAAGCAGCAACGCAAGCGTAACGAGTCCTTGAGCCAAACGGGAGGAGCGGTGGGAAGACATGCTAAGCCTTTCCTAGCGCAGCGGCGTTTTTCCGGATCTTCCGGATCGCCTCCGCAATCTGATCCACATCGCCGCGCGGTCCAATCAGCATGTTCTGGGTGAACCACACGGCTTCCTCGCACAACTGGTCGTTCGCCGGACAGTGATTTTTCCTGTTCCACTCGGCTAAACGCGCTGTACCGAAAATTCTCTGAAAGCCGCGGCCTGCAAATGTTTGCTGAAGAAACTTCTCTTGATTTAAAGGTGTGTATCCACGCGCCCCGGGAAGACCTTCCGCCCGCAGAGCCTTCAGGAATGCCGCGCGAGGCAGTCCGTCGAAGTGCGCGGGATCGTAGCGCAGCATGTAGAGATGATAGGCGTTGCGCGTGCAGCCCTCGTACATCCGCGCGGGCCGGATGCCGGGAATTTCGCGCAACAGGCTGGTGAGGTACAGGGCATTCTCCGTGCGTTTCTTCGCCTGCGCCTCGATGCGCGTCATTTGTGTGGCCAGCAGCCGCGCCTGAAATTCGGTCATGCGCAGGTTCAATCCGTGCTGAGCGTAGGTGAAGTCGTCGCCCTTCTGCGCTAAACCGCGCCCGTTGTTGTGGAACGCATAGCA
>JBOGQV010000197.1:0-4167 GCA_050749145.1 Nitrosotalea sp.
ACAAAAGTTTGTATGCACTAGGTGATCCAATAACAATATCTGGAAAAATCCTAAACCCCATTCAGCTGGCTACTCAGAATAGTGCAGCTAGTGTAACAATCCTAGTATTGAATTCAACTGGATTACCAATATCTTCTGCTAATAATCCTCATGCTAATATTCAAATTATGGCTGGTAATTACTCTCCTTCTGGATCCAATACTCTATCATACTTCGCATTTCCTGATGCCAACGGTCAATTCCAAGTGCAGCAAACACTTCAAATTGGAATATATCAACCAGGTACCTATACTCTAAAGGCCACTTACAATAGTATGGTTACATCGACAACCTTTACAGTGTATAATCCTCTTACAACAGGCTCCCAGGGTCCAATAGTTGCAAGCACTGACAAAAAAGTCTACGGGGTGGGAGACACTGTCCAGTTGTCTGGAAAAGTTTCTGCACTTGCTAGCGCATCGTCTTTTACCTTGAGCTTGGTAAAGCCTGATGGAGAACAAGCCTCATTCCCATTACCTGTTACAAATGGCGTCTTTTCATGGACTTGGACAATACCAAGTACTGCAAAAACAGGTGCACAGACAATAACTGATAGGTCTGTTTCTCCGGTATTTGATCCGACACTAAATGTTTATGGTATTTACAGACTAAAGATTACTTCAGCAAATGCCAATTCTGATCTATTCTTCCAAGTTTCTAAAAATCCTCAACCAAACCAAGACATTGCCCCAATTGTATTGATGACTGACAAGACAGATTACCTTTCAACAGATGTGGCAAAAATCTGGGGAGAAGTTATACCTATACAAAATGCTGCATCACAAGACACTTCATCTACCGTTCAAGTTTTGATTTATACAAATGATGGGCAGCAGATATACCGTGGAGATGCCACGGTCAACCAGGGAGGCCAGTACTATGTTACTGTTCCATTCCATACTGGTGTCTGGAAGACTGGTACTTACAAGGTCTATGTCCAGTACATGACAAATAGAATAATTGGTTCATTTAACGTCACTGATCCGTTTACTACTAGTTCTAACAAACTACAACTCTTCATGACCACTGATACTGACAAGTATCTTCCTGGTCAAACTGTTCTTGTGACAGGACGAACAAGCTATATCATCTCTCTTAATGATGTGGATCTTGCATTTGGGCAACTAAATGATCTTGTAATCAGCGAGGGTCAACCAATATCTAAGAAAGGAAGTGCAGTACCACAAGCAACTGTACCGTTTGATCAATATGGATCTTTTAGTTATGATTATAAAATTCCAGCAAATGCGCCACTTGGAAACTATACCATAATAGCCCAGGTTCCGTTTGGAGCATACAATGCGTACTTTAATGTGGTAGACAAACTACCTCCACAAATAGTTCCAGTTGAACAAAATGAAACCAATGTTACACCTTCTACTGGTGTAAACCTGACTAACTCTACAAACACTCCGACAATCACTGAACCTTTAACCATTGGTCCGACTCAAAAGCCCAAGTCCACTAGCATGTTTGTAGAAAAAACAAATTCAATTTCTGAATCTGTTGTTCCAGTAAATCTCTATTCAAAGTCAGTTGGAAATACAATGTATTATCCGCAAAAACTTGATGGTCTTCTTAGAGTAAACCCCGGTGATGAAAATTCTGTAAGTGTCAAGATAAGCTCACAGGATGGTACATGTATAATTGGACCTGACGCGGGATGTAAAGTAACCCAGTCTACAATTCATTCAGGCTCGCTCTATCAAACAGTTACTGTGGGTGGCATGGATTATCTTGTTGGCTATACTGGAACAGGGGTAAGGGTAGAACAATTCAGTATAATGCCTGCACATTCTGGTGACACCATACCTGATGGACAGTGGGGCGTTGAAGTGATCAAAAAAGACCAAGTGACCAGATTCTATTACCAAATAACATATACTAGCAAATAGTTTTTCCAATCTCAAACAATTTATTGTTGAAATATCTGTTATGATATGATGCAGATTCAAGTGCTAATGTTTGAACAAGATGACCCTTCAAAATGCACAGCTGCAAAACTAGTGAAGTTTGGCATTGCAAAACGAATCAAACATCTCACAGGAAAAGACATGATTCTAAATCCATTTGCAAAAGAGTTTGTCTTAAAATCTGATAGGGACCTGACAAAATCAATCACTGGGATTGACTGCTCTTGGGAGCTTGCACAAAACATGTTTCTCAAAAGATTTGTAGGCTTGTCAAGAAAACTTCCGCCATTGCTTGCAGGAAATCCGGTCAATTATTCAAAAGTTGGCAAGCTCACCACCGCTGAGGCAATAGCTGGTGCTCTGTATATCATGGACTATACCGAACTTGCAAATTCCATACTTGACAAGTTCAAGTGGGGACATACATTTTTTGATCTAAACCAATACTTGCTCCAGGATTATGCTGCTGCAAAGACCACGGATGATGTCAACACTATATCCCAAGAATATGGTCTAGTGTAATGATTTTGCAGGTTTAGATCTTTGGTGAAAAATATTCCTCGTCTGAAGGAGTCTTCTTGATTGGTTTGAATCTGTATAGATTACGATAGATCTTGTATATGATTCTGTTTTCCTTCAATCTAGGTGCAATCATTTGCCAAAAGTATCTTGCCTTAATACTTGCAAACCTTGAATCTCTTACTACAAATACACTATAACGAGACTTTTCAACAATCTCCATTGTTCTTGGACTAAATGCCTGCTCTGATTGGTTTCCTGCCCCGACTATCACAATTTCTGGATACTGGTTTAGGTTTTCAAGCAGGTCTTTTGTTATTTCCGAGCTAGTTGGGTATACCCTTTCCACTGGTACCTTACGAAGATCAAGGTCGAACATTTTTTCATTAATTCTACTCAGAATGTCTCTTTCCTCCTCTGGTGATTCTACTACCCCGCGTATGATTCGCATCTTGCTTCCAAGCACGTTTGAAAATGCATGTGCCACCTCGATTCCGAGATCAGAGTGTCTCCCCTTGTCATATGACACCACTACGTTGGAAATTTCCTGCTCGAATTCTTTTTTAATGTTGACACCAAGTATGTCACACGTGGCAAGCGATAGAAGCTTTCTATTATTTCTAAGATCAAAGAAATCCATGATGAGGAGATTTATTCCCTGTTCCTCTGTTGTTGCAAGAATTGCTTCAGTATTATCATGTGATAATCTAACTAGATACCTGTGATCTGAAAAGCCTGGCATGTTTTTGAGCTCGTCAAATGTTTTCATGATTGGCTCTGCAAACCTATGGCCCATTGAAAGTGGTATCTGCAAAGGAATTGTTGCTACATTTAGTAGCGAAATTTCGCCATCCTTATCCTTTGCAATGGCTGATGCAATCTTGACAAGTTTTTCAATTGTTTTTTTGTTAAAGACCACCATTATTCTGTAGCTTTTTCTTTCTGCTGGACCGATGTTTGCAACAAGTGGTGCATAGTGTTCAATCTCTTTTTTGGATATGTACAGCTTGTAGACTGAAAATCCAATAAGTATCCAAATGATTGCAATTACCCAGCTTAATGGGTTGTAAACCAACAGGAAAATGGCAAGCCCTGCCTTGCAGATAATTCCTATGATTGGCATGAGTGGAAATAGCGGAATTTTAAAGCCGTAATCAAGCTTGTGACCGTATAGTCTCCTAATGTTGATTCCTGCCCAGTTTACCTGTGTGAATAAAAACAAGAACATGACACCTGCAACAAGCGCAATCTGTTCTAGCGGGAGCCATGATGCCATTATCAACATGATAAACCCGGATGCAATTATCGCAAAATGTGGTGTATGATACTTTGAATGGATGGAACTGAAAATGTATGGTAGATTGTATTGCCTGCCCATTGCAAATGAAACACGACTTGATGAAAATGTAGTGGCACTAAGAGCCGCAATACTTGAAACAAGTCCTCCTACAAAGACCAGCGTTGTCCCATATGGAATTAGATATCCTGCAGCCTTTGCAATTCCTACATCACGGTTATCTCCAATGAACTGCCACACTTCTTTTCCAACTTTTGATGAATCAATTCCTCCAAGAAAAACAAAAGTGAAGACTATGTAGAGCACGGTTACAACTCCGAGTGTAATGAAAATCGCCCTTGGTATGTTTTTCTTTGGATTCTTTACTTCTTCTCCTGCTTGGACAATTATCTCATAGCC
>JBOGQV010000198.1:0-7287 GCA_050749145.1 Nitrosotalea sp.
GTGCAAACATGCCTACAAAGAAAGAGATGGATGAAGTGTACAAAGAATTACACTCTTTGCGAAAAAGAGTTGCCAAACTTGAAAAAATAGCAAACAAGGGAGGAATTTCAAATGGCTAATGAAATAAAAGTAGACCCACAACTGTTGGCTGAATTTATTAAGCTCAACAAGAACATATTTGAAGCACCCAATCTTGCCAAGTCTCTTGATGAGATCAATCTTGAAATAACTCCGCATGAAGTTGTTTACTCTGAAGGAAAAATTCGATTACTTCACTTTAATCCAATTGTTCAGAAACAGCTAAAGACACCACTTGTGATTGCATATGCTTTGGTAAACAGATTTCATATCTTGGACATACACCCAAAAAAGAGCTGGGTAAAACATTTGCTAAATCAAGGTATTGATGTCTACTTGATTGATTGGGGAACGCCCACGCAGATAAACCGACATGAGGGATTTGATGACTATGTTAACGGTTACATGGACAACTGCATTGATTTTGTAAGAAAAGAGACATTGTCTGATACAGTGTCATTGCAAGGTTATTGCACTGGCGGAACCCTATCTACTGTGTATTCTGCGCTTTATCCTAAAAAAATTAAAAATCTAACTTTAACTGCACCAGTGATTGACGGAAGGAGAGATAGTACAGTAGTATCAAACTTGGCAAAGCACATGGATGTTGATAAATTGATAGACACTCTGGGCAACATGCCTCCTGAATTGATGTATTATGTTTTTTCGATCCTAAAACCCTTTGAACAAGGCTTTGAGAAATATCTTAATTTCTTCAAAAACATTCATGACCAAGAATATGTTGAAAACTTTATTCGGGTGGAAAAATGGGTCTCAGATACTCCTCCAATTCCAGGAGAATTGTATAGACAATGGATAAAAGACATTTACCAAGAAAACCTCTTGATAGATAACAAAATGTATGTAGGAGGAAAGCCCGTATCGCTCAAAAACATCTCCATGCCACTACTCACACAGGTTGCAGTAGGCGATCACTTGGTATCTCCTGAATGTAGCATGCCTATTCACTATGCTGTGTCAAGTGAAGACAAGACACTCAAAATATATCCAACCGGACATGTAGGCATGATCGCAAGTTCATTTTCACAAAAAAAGGTTCTTCCAGAATTTGCCCAATGGCTTGTGGAAAGATCTGAAAAATAAAAAAAATAAAAAATTAATGGTCTAGTTCTTGCTTGGTGTCCATGCTGAGAACCATGATTGCAGTATGTTTGCGTCCATTGTTGTGAATGCTTTTAGGTTATCGTTGAATGTCTTGATGTTTTGTCTTGCTGCTTCCATTGCTGCTAGTACTGCCTTGTTTTGTACTGAACTTGTTTTTACTATTTCCTCTGTTGCATCATTTATTGCTTTGAGGTAAGTTGGTGGAATGTTTGCTGCAAAGCCACTTTTTGTTGCTGCCTCTTGCTGGAATTCGATTGCTGTCTCTACTGCATTTTTGTATGCGGTTGCAAATTCTTGCTGTAGGTTTGAGACTGCTTGGATGTATTGTGTGACATTCTTTTCTGCTTCTTCAAAATAGCGGTTCACATTCTGTTTGTATACTGCGTATGCCTCTTTTGCTTCTGTCTTGCTCATTTTTTCACCTCCTGTCGTGAATTACTTTTATGGATTGGAACTACGATCACTTGGACCAGATCATTTTCTTTGATCCCGATTGCTTCTCTTTCTGCTTCTGGTATGGATATTCTACCATTGCTTCCAACCGATGTCTTGAACGCACCCCATGATGAAAATTGGGGCAAGTTTTGTGCAAGATTAAACCAGTTGTACATGGCCTTTGATCCACTTTCTGCAAAATTCTGCACGAAATCTGTCTGTGTCTTTGTGGTCTTGTCTGCCATTTCCTTTAATGTATCAAGTGGATTTGTTTGATTTGTACGGTTCATCATATCACCAAATGTTCTCATAAAGTCCATCTGTGCTTTACCGCTTCGCTGGATCCATTCTCTGAAGATGGCTGTTGGGTCAGGTTGGTCATAGTTACCATTCATTGGTAATGATAACCAGCCAAAGGTATATAACCGTATTGATAGGCATAATATTTGATGTCTATTAAGACCATTAATCCTACCACTGAAGAAATTATTGCCGAATATCAAAACATCACAGAGGCGGATCTTACAAATAAAGTAGCAAAATCACGAGAGGCTTTTTCAAAGTGGAAATTAGATTCTAAAAACCGAACCGTGTTTTTACATCTCTTGTCTGAAAATCTTCGAAAGAACAAAGAGTCATTGGCAAAAGTTGCAACACAGGAGATGGGCAAGCCACTCAAAGAGTCATTGGCTGAGGTGGAAAAATGTGCGTGGGCCATGGAATTTTATGGTGACAATGGTGAAACTTTTCTAACTCCTGAAATCATTAACACTGATGCAAGAAAAAGTTTTGTTGCATTTCAACCGATTGGAGTTATTGCAAGTATTATGCCCTGGAACTTTCCGTACTGGCAAGCATTGAGGTTTGCAGCTCCATCGCTTATGGCTGGAAATACAATTGTGCTAAAACCCGCAAGTGTTACAATGCAGTGTGGAATAGAAATAGAAAAACTATTCTTGAACACTGGATTTCCTGAAGGTGTATTTCAAACACTTGTCAGCAATTCCAGCATGGCTGAAAAATTAATTGACTCTGATATTAATGCAGTAACTTTTACTGGAAGTAATATCGTTGGTGCAAAAGTTGCACAGCGTGCAACATCGCAAATTAAAAAATGTGTCTTGGAGCTTGGTGGAAGTGATCCATTCATTGTCTGCTCTGATGCCGATGTTGAAAAGGCGTCAACTGGCGCAGTAAAGGGAAGGTTCATCAACTGTGGACAAAGCTGTATTGCATCAAAGCGATTTTTTGTGGTAAAAAACTTGGCAAAAGAATTCATTGAAAAATTTGTACAAAAGGTGGAGAAACTAAACGTGGGAGACCCAATGTCTGACGCTACTGATATTGGCCCACTTGTAAATGCAGATGGTCTTAATAGAATTGAAGTGATGGTGCAAGATGCTATATCCAAAGGTGCTAGAATTCTTACTGGAGGCAAGCGACTACGAGACAAGGGGTATTTCTATGCTCCAACAGTTGTAGATAATGTCACGTCAGACATGATGCTGGCCCATGATGAAGTATTTGGCCCAGTGGCACCAGTAACTATAGTCGAGGACGAAGATGAGGCAATTAGGCTTGCAAATTCCTCCCAATATGGTCTAGGTGCAAGCATATGGACCCAGAATCTAGACAAGGCAGAAAAACTATCAAGACTGGTTGATTCTGGCATGGTTGCAGTAAATAACGTACTAGTGTCTGACCCAAGAATTCCATTTGGTGGTGTCAAACAAAGTGGGTTTGGCAGAGAGTTGTCAAAATATGGAATGCTTGAATTTGTAAATGTAAAGTCTATCAGATACTATGATCAACTGGTACAATATCACCGTGTAGAATAAATTTTTTACAATTCTCTAGTGTGATTACATGTTTTGAAAATATATTTTTCCTAAATTAAAAAAGAATAGTCCTATTTCATTAGGACTGCTGTAATTATTCCTGCTCCGATGATTGCACCTAATCCCAAAAACAGGATGTCGTATGCTATTACTTTTTTGAAAGGAGCACGTACCTCTGCTGCCCACACGGTGGGGGTTGGTTTGTCTGTCATACTAGTAATTGCACTGCCAGACTGATAAGATATCATAAGCTTGTTTTATTATTGTTAAGCTAAGTTTCTTATTTTGCTGATATGTAATTAGCTTGTCCTACTGCACTTTACCCCTTGGAGTTTTTGTATAATTGATAAATATAATGTTGTGATACATGACATGAAATGCGCTCTGACACTTGCAGACACTGTGGATATGAACTTGAGACACTAAAGAAATGTCTCATCTGTAGCAAGCCATACCAGTTTTACTGCAAAGAATGTAGAAAAGAAAGTGAAGAGCAAATACACTATGACTGTCTCAAGTAACACTGTAAAGCTTATTTTATAATGAACTTGTTTTTTCATTTGATCAGATGAAATATGTAATTGCATCTGCAATTTTGTTTGCAGGCTTTGCAGTTTTAGCTTTGTTAGTTGTTCAAAATAATGTATCCGTTTTAGCATGGGATCACTCTGCATTTGTCTCAGTAAACAATCCTGGTGGAAACACCATTAGCAAAATAATGGTAGAACTGAGTAAATATGGCAGGGAAGCAGTATGGATTGGAGTAACTGCACTGCTTTTTATCATTGGAAGAAAAAATGGTCGCAAGGTAGCTATACTTCTTACTATTGCTTTTCTTATCTTGATTCCTCTTGGAACAATACTAAAATCTGAGGTAGACAGGCCACGACCTATAAGTGGCAATCTACTGGTACCGCATGAGACTGATGCGTCATTTCCATCTGGTCATGCAGTGATTGTTTCAGCAGGTGCGATAATTCTTCTCTTGAGATTCCATCAAGGCAAACAACTCATTGTTTCAATAATTCTTGCAATTGAAGCCGCACTTGTTGCGTATTCGCGAGTCTACGTTGGAGCTCACTATCCACTAGATGTGATTAGTGGACTCCTTCTTGGCACTGGAGTGGCATGTGCAGTTGTTGCTTCTAGTAAATACATGGGGCCAATTTTCTCTCGCATAGATTCCATGAAAATATAATTTTCTGATACACTGAAATTTTTATCATGTATTTTGGGTGTAATACAATTTTGAAAACCAATAATGCTAAATAACTAATATCGAGTATGAAAATTATTCATGCTAGATCCCGAAGTGCAAAAGACACGAAACACTACATTTGAAATTAATGATATCATTGTAAGCAGATGGTCTCCAAGATCATTTGAGCCGTCTGAGATAAGTGACAAGGACCTGTTTTCACTTTTTGAATCTGCAAGGTGGGCACCATCGTCTTCTAACAGCCAACCATGGAGGTTCATCTATGCCAAGAGGGACTCAAAAAACTGGAATGACTTTTTCAACCTATTAATTGATTTTAACAAACAGTGGTGTGCAGACGCCTCCGCATTGGTAGTTATCATATCGCGGAAAAACTTTGAAAATAATGGACAGCCTTCTTTGACTCATCAGTTTGATACTGGTGCTGCATGGGAAAACCTTGCACTCCAGGCAGTATCACAAGGACTAGCCACACACGCAATGGCTGGATTTGATTATACCAAGGCAAAAACAACTCTTGAGGTTCCTGATGATTTTGAAGTGTTGGCAATGGTTGCAATTGGAAAGCGTGGTCCAAAAGACAAACTGTCTTCAGAACTCCAGACCCGCGAGACTCCGAACACTAGAAAACCATTGTCAGAAATTGTAATGGATGGCAAGTTTGGAAACAAGGCCAAATCATTATGACTAGTACAATATCTCCCGAAGTTGAAAAATTAATTGAAGACAAGAACTTGGCGTTTGTTGCAACCTTGATGAAAAATGATTGGCCACAAATAACTCCAGTGTGGATTGATCTAGTTGATGGGATTATTCTTGTTAATACTGCAGAAGGCAGGGTAAAACAAAAAAATGTTTCAAGGGATCCAAGGGTTGCAATTTCAATCGTTGACAGGAATAATCCTTACAACATGGTCACAATCCGAGGAAGTGTAATAGAGCAGACAACTGATGGTGCTGACAAGCACATAGACAAGATGGCAAAAAAATATCTGGGTGTAGACAAGTATCCATTTGCAATGCCTGGAGAAAAAAGAATTCTCCTAAAGATTGCACCTGAAAAAATATTTCACATGGCTCCTCGTTCCTAGTGTGCCCTGATCCCTACAAGTGTGGGCATTTTGGAAAATGATTAATAGAACAATATTATGACCTAGTTTCATCTTGCCAGTCCCGATAAATACAGGCGACACCGCCTGGCTTATGATAGCATCTAGCTTGGTGCTGCTCATGATACCTGCTTTGGGTATGTTCGAGGCTGGTCTTTTACGACAGAAAAATGCAGTCTCTGTCTTCATGCAGATCTTCTTTGGTCTTGCATTACTTAGTGTGATGTGGTTTACAGTTGGGTTTAGTCTGACTTTTGGACCTGATACTGGAGAAGGGCTGACTGGAAACATGGATTGGAGATTCCTAAAAGGTGTATCACAAAATGAGGGATTGCATTATGCTCCTACCGTACCTGGTGTCTCGTTTGCAATGTTCCAGATGATGTTTGCAGTGATTACTCCGTTGATACTTACTGGTGCAGTAGCAGAGAGGATGAAGTTTAGCGCGTATGTTTTGTTTATTGTAGCATGGAGTGCATTGATCTATTATCCTCTGGTACACTGGATTTGGGGTGATGGATGGCTGCACAAGCTTGGAGTTGTTGACTTTGCAGGTGGTATGATAATTCACACCACTACAGGAGTTGGTGGGATTGCAGCTGCACTAGTTCTTGGAAGGCGACTTGGGTTTGGTCCTGGAATAATGGTTCCACATAATATTCCGCTTGCAGTTCTTGGCTCGTCACTTTTATGGCTTGGATGGTTTGGCTTTAACGCTGGAAGTGCATATTCTGCAGGCTCGCTTTCTGGAATTACAATTGTCAATACGCAAATGGCATCAGCAGTATCATGTCTTATCTGGGTTGTAATATTTTGGATACGTACTAGAAAATCTAGTGTAATTGCTGCAATCAATGGTGCGGTTGCAGGTCTTGCAGGTATCACGCCAGCTTCAGGATATGTTGGAGTAGAGTTTGCTGTTGTCATTGTAATCATTGTAGGCTTTGCATCATCGCTAATGGTGCCAATATTCAAAGAAAAATTAAAGATAGATGACGCACTTGATATTGGTGCCGTTCACGGAGTTTCAGGAATTATTGGCTCGCTTCTTGTAGGTGTGTTTGCAAACTCTGCAGTAAACCACCTTGGAATTAATGGATGGTTGTTTGGAAATCCAGGGCAATTGGAAGCCCAGGCAATAGGTGTAGGTATTGCAGTATTGATGGGATTTGGAGGAACATGGGTTATTCTCAAGATGATCAAAGCATTGGTTCCAATACGTGTGAGTCCAGAGGTAGAAGAGGCAGGACTTGACATTGAAGAACATGCAGAAAGGGCGTATTCTGACGAAGAAGAATATGGCAAACTTTGATCTTGTGAAAATCTAGAATATCTTAAAATATGAAATTTGTACTTGGTATGTCGTGGGTGGATTTGAGAAAAACTGTCCTGTATGTGGCAAGAAATTTTCGAGTCTTGTAGAATACACTAATCATATTGGCATTGATCATAAAGATATACCGCCTGAGCAAATATTGAAAAT
>JBOGQV010000199.1:0-3680 GCA_050749145.1 Nitrosotalea sp.
ATTCCTACCTTGAACATCATGTTGAATTTTTTAATATTCTCAAGGTTTCCCTTGCATTTGGTACATACGATATTTTTTTCCTGTATTATTTTATCAAACTCTTCCAGGTCTGCGTTTTCAGGAACTATTATCGAGGTGATTTCAGCAATCATCTTGTCTGCCCTGAAAATTGATTTGCATTTTGTACATGTTGCAATTGGGTCGGCAAAACTTGCAAGGTGGCCTGATGCCACAAAGACATTCTCTGACATGATCTGTGAACCATCAATCTCCCACATCCTATCCCTTCTTACCAATTCCCTTCTCCACAGTTCGATGAATTTGTTTTTTAGACTGACTCCCGATGGACCATATTCCCAAAAACCTGCGTGAGCATCAGAATAAATTTCACAGCTGGGAAAATAAAATCCGCGTTCCAGTGCAAGTTGTATTATTTGTTCATAATTCATTGTATCATCAATTCTTCCTAAATCAAGCCAATTCTTTTACCTTATTCAAGTTTTCAACATCGTCACGTCTCTCATCTATGGGTGTCTCTAAAATTATTGGAATCTTTTTACGATTTATTGCCTTTATGATATATCCTAATCCTTTCTCTCCAATATGACCTAGTCCAATATGCTCGTGTCTGTCTAGATTGCTTCCAAGTTCTCCCTTGGAATCATTTAGATGTAAAATTTTGAGATTTTCAAATCCTATTGTCTTATCCAGTTTTGCAAGTGTTGCTGTAGCGCCTTTCTCTGTACTCATGTCATAACCTGCTGCAAAACCATGGCATGTGTCAAAACATATTCCAAATCTTTTTGCTGGTTTTAATTTAGATAAAATAGATGCAAGCTGATCAAGGTCAGAGCCTACACTATTTTTTTGGCCTGCTGTATTTTCAAGAAGAATCATTACATCATCTGGTGTATCTTTAGCAGCTTTTGTAAATGCCCTTTCCAACATTTCTATTCCTTTTGTGTCGCCTTCGCCCTTATGGCTTCCAAGGTGTGCTACGATATACGGGATTCCTAGCTTGCTGCATCTTTTTACTTCATCTATTAGAGAATCCATAGATCTTACAAATGGATCCTCTTCTGGAGAGGACAAATTTGGCAAATACGGCATGTGGGCTACAGTTGCAAATCTATCAATCTTGGTTTTAGCAAGTTTTTCCTTGAAACTTGAAGCATCAGTGCTTGTCAAGGGTTTCGCAGCCCATCCTCTTGGGTTGCGTGTGAAAATCTGAAATGCTGTACATCCTCTTTCTACTGCATTATCAACTGCTTTGTCTATTGAACCTGCAATGGATACGTGTAATCCAACCTGCATGCCACTAATTTATTTGGGCATAATTTAAACTCGAGGGAGAATAATCCGAGTTTTATCATGACGAGATGGTTTTTAGTATAATCAAATTTTTAAGGTTAAAGAAGAACAAAGAAGACATGTTAAAGATTGGAGTAAAGGATTTGGCAAAATATCCTTTTCTTACAGAAGCTGGTGAGTATCTGCGAAATACTGGGCTGAGTCTTGAGCAACTCGGAGATCCTGATTGGCAACCTATTGTTGAAAAAGCCTATGGTAGAATAGTAGTTGCCTCATCTGGCCAAATCTATAATTCTGATCTTGAAACACTAGACAACGACTCTGAATTACTTTCTTTTCTCGTGGCAATAATTTTGCTCAAGTCTGCAGGAATTGCCACATTGATACGAAGGTTCTCACTCGCAGAATCCAGAAGGGCTGAAAAGTATCTGCAACAAGATCTCTGGATAAGTAGAGATAGAAAAAACCTAGAGCTTCCATTGAAAATAATTCAGGATCTATTTGCAGTTAATGTATCCATTGACAATGAAGATTTTGTAATCAAAGTACCAGATTATCTACAACGAGCTGTACATTTTCACGAAAAGGAATGGAAATTGGTAAACCGAAGAGTTACAAACGGCCTTGTCTACTTGAGTGCACATGAAACAGTTAGACTGATACGCGCCGAGCTTGGAGAATACATCAATGGAAAAATCCAGTCAGTCAACGTTGATTCCATCCCACAGAGTTTTCAGCATAGAGTGGACGATCTGGTTGCACTTGCCAAAAAGTTTTCTGATACAACTTATGTCTCTTCAGAATTTCCTCCATGTGTAAAACACGGAATTGAAGTTCTTGAAAAAGGCGAGAACTTGCCACACTCTGGAAGATTCCTGCTTGCTACGTATCTTCTCTCAAAAGGTCAGACAGTTGATCAAATTGCACCTTTATTCAAAAATGCTCCTGATTACAATGAACGAACCACCAAATATCAACTTGAACATATCTCAGGTTCTTCTGGAAGTGGAACTAAATACCAATGTCCATCATGTGAAAAACTACGAAGCGAAAGCCTTTGTTTTGCTACCTCTGACTGTGATGGAATAATAAATCCAGTACAATTTGGCAAAAAGAGGAAGAGCCAATGATTGAAAAAAATGTTTTGCTAATAGAGAGTGCATTTAAAGAATATTATTTTAATCGATTTGATCTAATACATGTTCCACAAAAGGCTACAGAAAGAGAATTTGGGTATCAAAAATTTAACTCTGGAATGACAAGACACTTAGTTGTAAGAAACGACAAGGAACTCCATCTTCTACTGATGAAGGAAGTTCCATCTGATGTATACTGTTCAAATGCATACTATTCATTTCCAGGTCTTCCAATGTCTGAAAAAGATTGGAAAGGTGCTGACTTGATCTTTGATATTGATGCAAAGGACCTTACTCTTCCATGTAGAAAAGATCATACAGTTTTCAAGTGCAGCTCTTGCAATAATAATGCGGTTGAATTCCAGCAGCAATGTAGCAAATGTGGTTCAGCAAAGTTTGAGACTGTATCTGTGGGCTGCAAGAACTGCATCTCCGAGTCCAAAAAGGAGGTAACAAAGCTTGTTGATATATTGACTACTGACTTGAATGTAAAAAAAGAGCAGATCGAAGTATATTTTTCTGGAAATGAAGGATTTCATCTTAGGGTAACCAATGATGGTTATGAACAACTGGGTTCGCAAGAAAGGGCAGACTTGGTGGATTACATCATGTTCAACGGTGCAATACCTGAATCTTTTGGAATAAAAAGACAAAACAATTTCAAGACATCTCTTCCAACCTTTGAAGAAAAAGGCTGGCGAGGCAGAGTTGCCCGTAAACTATTTTCGTCAAAATCCAAGACACCAAAGGTAACAAGGGAAATAATTACCAGTGGATATTCTGCATTTCAAGTACAGTTAGAAGAGATCAAAAAAACCATGGGGGTCAAGGTGGATCCCAAAGTGACCATGGATATTCATCGTATATTCAGGCTTGAGGGATCTATTAACAGCAAGAGTGGTCTTTCAAAAATTCAATGTGCAGACTTGGATTCTTTTGATCCATTTTCAGAAGCATGTCTTTTGGGAAATGATAATGTGGATGTAATGGTAAATTGTCCGTTGCAGATTAGGCTCAAAAACAAGAAGTTTGGACCATGCAACAACGAGATCGTTTCTTTGCCAAAGTATGCTGCGGTTTACATGTTGTGCAAAGGCTTGGGAAATGCAGTCTGACAAACTTCTTTTCACTTATTAATGGTGTTTTGTAAAAGAAACTAGGTAAGAAATTAATTTGACACAAAGGAAGGTAGCCTGATTTTGTATAATTCTTCAACCCAGTCCAGCCCACCTC
>JBOGQV010000200.1:0-2512 GCA_050749145.1 Nitrosotalea sp.
GTGCTCGTCTACTGGCTGCTTCCCGACCGGGAATTCGCACGCCGCCGCTGAGCCTGGGATCGGCCGCGAGCCGCGAATGCCGCCTGCCGCGGCCTCGCAATTGCGTTACAATTGCCGGTGCAGTTAGCGCTAAAATCGGCGTATCCGGGAGGAGATGGGCTATGGCGGATGAGAGCGTACGTTCGCTGTCGAGACGCACCTGGATGGAACGGCTGTCGGCCCCCGCGGCGGCATCCCTCGCCGGCGGAGCCTTCGCGGGGAGCGGCTGGGCGCCGCAACTCCACGCCGCCGCACCCTCATCCGATGAGAACGCCGGAGCCCGCGTCTACAATGTCCGCTCCTTCGGAGCCAAAGGCGACGCGAAAACGCTCGACACCAGTGCGGTGCAGGCTGCCATCGATGCCTGTCACCGCGACAGGGGCGGCACGGTTCTGATTCCGGCCGGCGACTTTGTTGTCGGCACCGTGGAACTGAAGAGTAACGTCACGCTGCACCTGGCCGCGGCGGGACGCCTTTTGGGCAGCGCCCGTGCCGGCGACTACACGGCGGGCAAGGGCGTCCCGCCGGGCAACGGCAACCAGGTGCTGCTCTACGCGGCCGGCGCCGAAAACGTCACCCTTGAGGGCCGTGGAACGGTGGACGGACAAGGGGCGAAATTCTACACAGGCCACGGCGACAATACCGGTCCCGGCCAGAACCGCGCCGCCGGCTACATCGCCCGTCCTCATCTCACGATCTTTTACAAGTGCCGGAATCTGCTGATCCGCGATGCGTTCTTCACCCAGAGCGCCTATCACTGTATGCGCATTCTGAAATGCCGTTATGTGCGCCTGGACGGTGTCCGAATTCACAACCGGGTTAACGTAAATAACGACGGATTTCACATCGTTAGCAGCGAATATGTGAATATTTCAAACTGCAACGTCGCCTGTCAGGACGACGCTTGCGCCTTATTCGGCGGCAACAAGTTCGTCACCGTGACGAACTGCACGTTCAGCACGCGCTGGTCGGTCTTTCGCTTTGGCGGCGGAGAGGCCGAAAACATCACGGTTTCCAATTGTGTGATCTACGACACATACGGATGCCCTATCAAGATGCGGTGCGGAGCGGGCTCTCGCATCGAGAACGTGGCCTTCTCCAACCTGGTGATGACGAACGTTACCGGGCCGATCTCCGTCGGTCTCGATTCGAAGCCGCGCGGTAAGAATGCCGGACGCGATGCGCAACGCCCGCATGGCATTGTCCGCAATCTTCAGTTCAACGGCATCCGGGCGCACGTCGTCTCAACGGGACGCCAGTTTTCCGATATGGCGTTCCCATCGCGCTTCAGACCGGGCGAGACGCGAACCTGCATCGCTCTCAATGGCGTACGCGACGAATTTCTCGAAGAGATTGCATTCAGCGACGTCCACGTCACTTACGGAGGCGGCGGGACGGCCCAGGAGGCGGCGCGCCGCGATATTCCGCAGATGGCGGGAGAATACTTCGAACTCGGGACGCTGCCGTCCTATGGCCTCTATGCCCGGAACGTGCGGGGCCTGTCCCTCACCGGTGTCCGTTTCGATTTCGTCGCGCCAGACCTCCGGCCGGCTGTTGTTTTCGATGGCGTGCGGGATGCCGCCATCAACGGTCTCAGCGCGCAAGTGGACCGAGACGCGGAATCCGTTTTCCGTTTCATCGATACCCAAGACGCGTTGCTTACGGCGTGCCGCATCTTGACGCCCGCGGCAACGTTTCTACGCGTGGAAGGAGCCTCGAGCGCGGGCATTGTCATCGACGGCGGCGACCTCTCCAAGGCAGAATCTCCGCTCTCCTTCGGCAGTGGCGCGGCGCCGGAGACGGCGAAGGTGCGAGGGTAGCCGTACCTGCCGCGCGAATTAACCGCAACTTATAATGCGCAGTCGCCACGCGCAACCGTATCAAAAAAACTCTTGACGCCGGACGGCTATAGCGGTATCTTGTCCCCAGAAATTCAAGTCGTAACGTGGAATCCAATGCATCTACGTCGATCCGCTCTCTACGCGGCCGCGATAGGTTTGTCTTGCGTAACCGCCTTCTCCCAGGAATTCCGCGCTACCCTGATCGGCCGCGTGACCGATCAACAGGGCGCCGTAATCCCTGGCGTCAAAATTACAGCTACTCTCATCTCCACCGGCGCGAAATCGGACACCGTCTCCGGGGGAGACGGACAATACACTCTGCCGTTTCTTCCGCCCGGCGCTTATTCGGTCGTGGCGGAGGCGCCCGGATTCAAGAAATTCATACGCGATGCGTTGCCCGTCAATGCGGGTCAACGCCTCGGCCTCGATATTCAACTCCAACTCGGCCAGACGAGCGAGGCCGTGACGGTCACCGGCGACGCCCCCCTGCTTGAGACGTCCACCGCCTCCACAGGCCAAGTCATCGGCTCGCAACAGGTGGAAAATCTGCCCATGAACGGGCGCACGCCGCTGGTGCTGGCGCAGCTTGCCATGGGTGTGGTGCCGAATAGCGATCCGAAATTCAACCGGCC
>JBOGQV010000201.1:0-7169 GCA_050749145.1 Nitrosotalea sp.
GACGCAAAAGGAATTAAAGATAGGCGAAAAAGTCGCAGTTCCATACTATAGGTAATTTTAATAAAATAACTTTTCTACTCCTAGTAAATGTCACAATTTGGATACAAGGGCAAAGGACTAGAATTTCTTACAAGTAACAAGATAGAGATAGGAAATCAAGTGAAAATTCATGCTGATTTGATTTACTCTGGAGTGATAATGCCAAGATATGAACACAGTGATGATCACCATATTGTTTTAAAACTAAAAAGTGGATACAACATAGGATTAGAACTTGATAAGATAAAAAAGATAGAACTAGAGACCACATCTACAATAAAAAAAGAAGTTATTCACTGCAATTTACAACCAAATCCAAAACTTCCAAAAATTCTCCTACTATCAACAGGTGGAACAATTGCAAGCAGGATAGACTATAGAACGGGAGCAGTTACACCTGCTCTTACTGCTGCAGAGCTTAATGCAAGTGTTCCAGAGCTTTCAATTATCGCCAACATAGATACTGAAGTACTTTTTTCGGAATATTCTGAAAATTTACTTCCAGAACATTGGATAAAGATTGCAGAGAAACTTGATTCATATTCCATATCAGAGTATGATGGAATCATAGTAGCTCATGGTACAGATACTATGCAATATACTGCATCTGCATTAGCATTTTCTCTAGCAGGATTTCCAAAACCAGTTGCGTTAGTGGGTTCCCAAAGATCATCAGATAGACCATCATCAGATGCAGCATTGAATTTAATTGCAGCAACAAGATTTTTGATAGAAATACATTCTCCAGGAATTTTTGTAGTAATGCACAATAATTCAAGTGATGACGAAATTGTTTGTAACTGGGCAACACGTGTAAGAAAAAACCACACCAGCAGACGAGATGCATTCAAAACAATAGGCGGCCCTCCAGCGTACATTGTAAAGACAAGCAGCATTGAAAAAGACAAGATGTTTGATATTCCTAAAAGAGAATATGTACCAAGGATCAAATTTGATAGTCGCGTCCTATTGATAAAATATTATCCAGGGCTCGACTCCAAGGTGATAGATTATGCCACAGACTCTGGATACAGAGGAATAATCTTAGAAGGAACTGGGCTTGGACATGTAGGTAAAACGATGTATGGTGCAATTGAAAAAGCAAAGAAAAATGGATTATTCATAGGAATGACATCTCAGTGTATTGACGGAATGGTTAGAATGACAGTATACGATAGCGGAAGAGATCTCTTGAATCTTGGAGTCATACCACTTGGAAACATGATACCTGAGACCGCTCTTGTAAAAACAATGTGGGCATTAGCTAATTCTAAAGATTCTGACGAAACGACAAAACTAATGAAAGAAAGCATAGCCCTTGAATTTTCGGACTAAGCTTTAAAACAAGTATAGGAATAAAATTACAAGTGTCAGAAATACAAATTGATAAGATAGGTCTTCTAGTGGGATTAGAAATTCATCAGCAGTTAGCAACTGGAGCCAAGTTATTTTGTAGATGCAGACCTATTGAATCAGATGAATATTCAATTAAATTTTCACGTAAATTAAGAATCACAAGTAGTGAATTAGGAGAGTTTGATCCTAGTGCTATTTTTGAGAAAAGCAAAGAAAAAACTATTTTGTATTACAGAAACCCAGAGAGCAGTTGTTTAGTAGAACAAGATGATGAACCACCACATGATCTTGATCATAGTGCAAAAGAAACTGTTTTGATAATGGCATCTGCGTTAAAATAAAATATTTTCAATGAAATCTATGTTATGAGAAAACTAGTAATTGATGGCTCCAATACCTCAGGCTTTCAGAGAACCATGTTAGTGTCTACAGGAGGCAGCATAGAAGTCAATGGTAAGAAAGTAGGGGTTCAAAGCATTTGTCTTGAAGAAGATGCTGCAAAACTACTCCAAGATTCAAAAGATACAAGAGAATACAGTTTAGATAGATTAGGAATACCGCTAGTAGAAATAGCACTAGACCCAGTTTCTGGTACTCCTGAAGAGATCAAAAATATTGCATTGACTTTGGGACGCATGTTACGTGCAACAAAAAGGGTAGGAAGAGGCATCGGATCAATTAGACAAGATGTGAATGTATCAATAGAAGGAGGCGGGGCGGTGATAGAAGTCAAGGGAGTACAGAAATTAGATCAATTAGAAAAGGTCATAGAATACGAAGCAAAAAGACAACACGGACTCAAAATCATTTCCGAGAAACTAAGAACTTTGAAAACAGAAAAAATAGTCGTCAATGAAGATGTAAAAAATGTAATAGATGTCTTCAAAAATTGCAAATCAAAAATTATTCAAAAATCCCTTGTAGAAGGTTCTTCAATAAAGGCAATGAGAATCAAGGGATTTGCAGGAATGTTTGGATGGGAACCATACCCAGGAATAAGACTAGGAAAACAATTAGGCGAATTGGTAAGATTCTTTGGGTTAGGTGGACTGTTTCATTCTGACGAACTACCAAATTATGGTATCGAAGAGCCAGAAATTCAACAAATAAGAAAAATACTGGATGTAGGATCTAATGATGCCTTTATCATAGTAGCAGGAAATGAAAAAAAACTTGACATAGTTATAGAATCCATAATAAAACGAATAGATGATGCAAAAAATGGCATACCTGCGGAAACAAGAGCTGCTACAATTACAGGTGAGACAGTATTTCTGCGACCAAGACCTGGTTCATCTAGGATGTATCCAGAAACAGACATACCACCAATTATTGTAAGTAATACAGAGATAGAACAAGCAAAAAGCAAGATTCCCAAATCATGGGAGGAAAATCTTTTAGCATTACAAAAACAATATGAATTAAATCAACAGCTTTCAGCTCAGGTATTTGATTCAGAATATCTTGATCTATTTGAGACAATATGTAAAGATAAGAGAATCCCTCCCAATTTTGTAGCCTCTACTCTTTGTGGTACAATCACAAATTTGGAACGACAGGGAATGGATTCAGAATTGTTAAAGACGTCAGATATTTTAGAAGCTTTTAGTTTAGTGACTGATGGAAAAATAGCAAAAGAATCACTTGAGATGATATTTGGTAGCATCATGAGTGGAAAATCAAAAACTATTTCAGAAGCAATCAGATCAAATGCGCTGAATACCATAGAAGATGCGGAGTTACATAAGATACTAGATGAGTTGGTAGAATCTAGTCATAAAATCATTAAGGAGCAAGGACTAAGATCAATGGGACCTCTCATGGGATTAGCTATGAAGACACTACGTGGAAAAGTAGACGGTCAGAAATTAAACCAATTATTGGAAAATAAGATCAAGATCAAGATAGACGAAAAATAAACAAAAGGTGCGGGAGGTGGGATTTGAACCCACGAACTCCTAAGAGATAAGGTTCTGAGCCTTACGCCGTTGACCAGGCTAGGCGACCCCCGCAACAACGTGAGAATTAGAATCCTACAATAAGTGTCTTTTTTATAGACACAAAATCTCATTTGAAAATTATTTATTTGCGTTGATCATTTTATCAATTATAGGTATAGCATTGTGTAATTCATGAATCCTTGTTGCTCTGTTATCTTCAAATGACTCATTCCAAGGCTGAGAGTAAAGTATTACAGACTTTCCTTCTTCAAGCATGCTTTTTGCATTAAGAGGAGAGTCGTCAATAAAGACATCATAATCTAGTTGTGATTTTTCTATTCCTTCTAATACACCAACATAATTTTTGAAATTTATTTTATGTAGTTTGAGCCAGTTTTTTACATCATCGTGTGTAGATTCTTCCCTAGCGGTAACAATATCAACGGTACCAAGACTTGACAACTTGGCAGTAGTAGATGCAATATTGTTTTCAGTTGGAGGAACATCTTCCCATGCTTTCCAACAAATTGAAAGCTCATTGTAAAAATCAAATTTGTCTATTCCATGATTTTTCCAAAAATCCCATTCAGATATCTGAGATTTTAATATCGTTGGCCTTTTTTTGTTGTTATACAATAACCAAGATGCAATAACATCAGCTATAACTCCATCCACATCAAGCGCTATCTTCAATGTCATTAACTCCCGTTAAAACTATCTTTTAGTTCTTCAAGTAATTTGCGTTGATGTTTGTCTACCTTTGTTGGTATATTGATAACAAGTCTAACATACTGATCTCCTTTGCCTCTTCCACTCTGACGAGGAAGTCCTTTTCCTTTTAGTTTAATTATTGTATTTGGTTGACTTCCAGATTCTACTTCAAGCTTTTCTTGTCCCTCTAGTGTTTCAACTAAGATATTGTTCCCCAATGTTGCATCAACCATAGATATGTTCGCATCATAGAAAATATCAGCGCCATCTCTCTTGAATTTATCATGCGGTTTTACTCGAATCCTAACAATTAGATCACCGTTTGAGCCATTTTGAATGGATTCTCCCTCATCTGGAATCCTATATTCTCCATCTTCCACTCCAGGCGGAATATCAAATGAAAATTTCTTTGTTGCTTTTTGTTTTCCAACTCCCTTGCAATTTGAACATGGTCTTTCTATGATTTTACCTTGACCTCTACAGGTATTACATGGTTGTACAGTTACAAATGTGGAAAACCCACTACTACGCGATGTTCTAACTTGACCGTGTCCATTACACACAGAACATGTTCTCACAGATGTACCAGGAGTACAGCCTGATCCGTTACAGGCATTACAATTTATCAGCCTAGGTAAATCAATTTCTTCTTTTTTCCCCTTGAAGGCTTCTTCTAATGTCAATGTTGTTTCATACATAAGATCAGAGCCCCTTGCTCTTCCTGATCCTCCAAAATCAAATCCGCCAAATCTGAATCCTCCACCGCCTCTACCAAAGATAGATTCAAAAATAGAATCAAAACCGCCACCGCCAAAAATATCTTCAAAGTTGGCCCGTGATCCCTGAAATATATCATCAGTGCTATATTTTCCATCTACACCAGCGTGGCCATATGTATCATAGATTTTACGTTTTTCAGAGTCAGATAATACCGCATAGGCTTCTGAAATTTCTTTAAAATGTTCAGCTGCATCTGGAGACTTGTTTTTATCAGGATGAAATTTTAAAGCAAGTTTTCTATATTGTGATTTTATTTCATCTGCAGCAGATGTCTTTGAGACCCCCAAAACCTCATAATAATCACGTTTAGCACTCATAATGATTCAATTAGATTATTCCCTTGCATAAAGATCAGTTTGGTGAGTTGCTTGCATCTTGTCCGGTTGCACTAGGCCCACTTTGTGTGGTTGTCTCTGGTCCGCCTTGTCCAGTTGCACCAGGTGGAGGTGTAACGTTTTTGTAAAGTTCTATACTGATGTCATTTATTATTTTTGTTAATGCATCAAGTTTTGGTTTTATCTCTTCAACATTTTTTTCAAGAACATCTTTTAGATCTTTTATCGCATTACTTACCTGAACACCCTGATCTTGTGATATCTTGTCTTTCTGCTTACTGATCAAATCTTCAGCCGCATAGATAGCTTGTTGGGCTTCATTTTTAATCAATACTTCTTCCTTTTTCTTTTTGTCTTGCTCAGCAAAAAGTTCAGCATCTTTTGTCATTTTTTCAATATCTTCTTTGGCAAGTTTTGTACTTGCAGAAATTGTTATTTTTGCTTCTTTTTGTGTTGCTAGATCTTTTGCTGCCACATTTAGTATACCGTTTGCATCAATATCGAACTTGACTTCAATTTGTGGAATGCCTCTGGGTGCAGGAAGAATTCCTGAGAGATTAAAGCTTCCAAGTGATACATTATCCGCAGCCATCGGTCTTTCTCCTTGCACTACATGTATGGTCACAGCAGTTTGATTATCAGCAGCAGTTGTGAAGACCTTACTCTTTGAAGTAGGAATTGTAGTGTTTCTGTCAATTATAGGTTCTCGTAATCCTCCAAGCACCTCTAAACCAAGAGTAAGAGGAGTTACATCCAAAAGTACAATATCACTTGTAACTTCGCCACCAATGATTCCTGCCTGAACAGCTGCTCCCAATGCAACAGCTTCCATTGGATCTATTCCTGCTTCAGGTTCTTTTCCCATTAAACTGGCTACAAATTTCTTGACTAGAGGAATTCTAGTAGGACCACCAACTAGGATAATTTTGCTAACATCGGCAGGAGTAAGCTTTGCATCTTCCATAGATTTTGTAACAGAAGGTCTGCATCTTTCCACTATAGGATTTATGAGTTCCTCAAATTTTGCTCGAGTTATTTTTAATTCTAGATTCTTGGGTCCAGAAGATTGGTCATAAGATATGAATGGTAGGTTGACATCAGTTTCAAATATTGAAGAGAGTTCGATCTTTGCTTTTTCAGCAGCTTCTCTTACTCGTACCATAGCTGCACTATCTTTAGAGATATCAACACCAGATGTTTTTCTAAAACTATCAACAATATAATCAATCAGAACTTTATCCATATCTGTACCACCAAGCTGTGTATCACCAGAAGTACTCATAACTTCAAAAACACCACCACCCATTTCCATTATAGTTACATCGAGGGTTCCTCCACCCAAGTCAAACACCATAATTTTCATATCCTGTTTTAATTTGTCTAAACCAAAGGCAAGAGCAGCAGCAGTAGGCTCATTTATTATTCGTACAACATCAAGACCGGCAATCTGTCCAGCGTCTTTGGTTGCTTGTCTTTGATTATCATTGAAATACGCAGGTACTGTGATTACTGCTTTCTCTACCTTCTCTCCAGTAAATGCCTCAGCATCTCGCTTTATTTTTTGTAAGATAAATGCAGAGATTTGTTGAGGTTTGTACTCTTTATCATAAATTTTAAAAAAGTGATCTGTTCCCATTTTTCTCTTTGCCGCTACCACCGTACCTTCAGGATTAGTTACCGCTTGTCTCCTGGCTGGTTCACCAACTATGAGTTGACCATCTTTTGTGAGTCCAACAACAGAAGGAAACGCTTTTCCTCCCACGGTAGTTCCTTCAGATGCAGGAATAAGAGTAGGTTTTCCACCAAGCATAACGGCAGCAGCAGAATTACTTGTTCCTAAATCAATACCAATAATTTTAGCCATTTGTATTCATCTCTTTGATATCTCTCTTAGATATTTCCACTAAGCTTGGTCTAATAACTCTGTCCTTCAAAATATATCCTTTACGAAGTTCTGCAGTAATTGTATTATCATCTAATGTTAAATCTTCTTTTACAGATATTGCTT
>JBOGQV010000202.1:0-14050 GCA_050749145.1 Nitrosotalea sp.
GTAAGATATCTTTCATCAATCGGAGGTATGGAATCAAGCGGTGCAACTATGACTTTTTCAGCAGGCACAGTCTTTATCTTTCGCACAGTTACTGTATCCCCAATTCCTACACCTGTGTTGTTTCTTCCAAGTCCATCCACTCTAATGATTCCCTTTCCTTCATCAGATGGATATAGTGGAAGGCATCGTGCTACAGATCTTCGCTTTCCAGTAATTTCTAAAATATCACCAGTTGATGCACCGAGGGCATCCATTGATTCATAATCAATACGTGTAACACCCCGGCCTACATCACGGGTATACGCTTCCAATATTTTTAACTGAACAGAATTTTGGGCTATGAATATACTTGAAGGTATGTCTTGTTATACCTTTGGAATCTCTGGTCCATAAAAAGCCAAATTTCTACCTTCGATCAGGTCAAGGAACCACCATCCAATCAATTTCTACACGAGATGATCGAGAACTTTTATACAGTTAGCGATGGTTCCAAAATTGAGTTGGACGCATATCTTGAAGAAGAGTTGTACGACCTCATAACATACTGCATCCAAAATTCTGACGCTTCAGATTATTCTACCAAGGAGAACAGGATCAAAGAGATAGGCCAGGAATTATTTGCAGACGGAGGAGTGGATGCTCTTGAGACCATGTACTTTTCAATAGAGCACAGAATTAAAGGTGAGATTTCCCAAGATGCAAAACCATATCGCTCACTTTGGAACAATATTTCAAGCGAGTGGAATTACTAGGCAACTGCAGCAAGCGGAATTTCTTTTTCTGGTGTTTGTATCTCTTTTCGTGCCCGGGCTAGAACCATTCTTAGTTGTTCAACTTCAATTTCATCCATCATTTCGCACATGTTTATTTTATAAAAAATTGTGATACTTAAGGACTGTGTATCTTTTATGCAAATGATCTCTTGGATTCAGGATTATTTACTGGTGCAAGATGTGTACAGTAATCAATCCATTGATGTGTAAATGTTATTTCGCTATCACCATGCAAATAGCATCCAATTACAGTTTTGCCGTTTACAATTAGTGGAAAGTCCACTACAAACTTTTCTTGTTCGTCAACTTTTCTAAAATATGTTGGTCTAAGACCCATTGCATATAGTTCAATCAAATATTCAAACGGATTTACTCCGCCAAGTTTTTCCTTGACTGCTTCAAACACTACATATCTTGCAGCATATTTTGCGGCATCCCTTGCAGAATCTCTTGCGGTTTCACCTGAGAGAAATTCACTTCCATACCATCCATAATTATCGCGGGCAGCTTGGCTTGCTTCTTTCCATGCAAAGTTCCATGCCGAGTCCCATGTGTTTGTCTTGTCAGAGTTTAATGCTGCAACTCGTGCTAGATCCCAAAGTGAATCAGACGCATGTTGCAGTGTGTCATTGTCTTTTTTCCAAGTCATCAAAGCCTTGGTATATTTTTCTACAAGATCTGCCACTTTAGGCAAGAGAGAATTTGCCTCTACAATAGATCGTGCCGGAGTAAAATACTTGATAGAGTGTAACTTGGAAATTTGCGAATCAGTATTAGACATGTCTTGCATTCAAAAATTTCCGAGGTTTATATTAATCTGTTTTTTTGCGTTCATAAAATTTTTCAGGTGGTTCTTGTCTGTCCTTTTTGCGTCCCGGTAAATACAATTTGGCTACAGCACCCATCATAAATCCGCCCACAACTACAATTGCAATTCCGCTTACGATTAGCACCAATACGCGCCCAATTGATTTGAGTATTGACATCCTACTCTAGTTAGTGCCCACCAGTAAATATGGATTGGTTACAAATGGTGGTCTTTGACCCTTTTTTCAAGTGAAATCTCTTCTCGAATTGCCACAAGTGCAAGTGCACCTACTACTATCTCAACTGCAAATATTTCCACAAATGTCCAATAGATCTTCTCTCCCAGTTTTACACAATTTCCTTCCTGGCAAAACAGTATATGGTTGTCCTTTACTATGATATCATCGGGGTTTAGTAACGGCCCAACCTCAATTACAAATACCAAGATAGACGAAATTAGAAATATTATTACGCTCCAGTGAATAATTTCTAAAACTTTACGTTTCACAGGACGTATCTCACACTAGGACAAATAAGAGCTTTTCAGGAGAAATAATGAATTTATCATTATAAAACACCAAGAAATTTTCTTTTAATCCCGTATCTTTTTAGAGTCAGATGCGGCACCTCCAAGATGTTCAGTGAGGTTTTCAGTGATTTTTTTGACCACTCCAAGTGCAGATTTTATCTCTTGATCAGAGAGATCTTTTGTTGAGACTTTTCTAATTTGGCCAGCACACTCCATCATAGAATCCCACAAAGAGTCAGTCTTTGGCGTAGTATAGATTCTCTTTATTCTTCGATCGTTGGCATCAGGTTTTCTTTTGACATACCCATCTTCTTCTAGTTTGTCAATTATTGGCACAAGGGTTGGACTTTCGACACCAATTTTGTCTGCAAGTTCTCGTTGAGTGGGACCTGATTGCATGTATAGTGCAAATATTACCTTTGACTGGGCCAAGTTTATTCCTATTTTGTCCCGCAGTTCAATATCAAATGCCTTTTGCATCATCTTTGATGCAGAGTATACCACAAATCCAATACTGTTTTCATAATCAAACTTTTTCATTTGATTCCTAATCATTAGGAACCTAATGAATATATAGACCTTGTTCTCATACAAGAGACATGAAACAAAGTTTCACAAAACCGGTTGTAAGAGTGAGAATCTAAAATGGCAGTAAGCATGAAACACCAATACAGATCAGAGGTAGGAATAGTCTCGGAGATACTACAGATTACAATGGACTGTGGTATGCAAGGTACAATAATATCATCAATTGCACGAAGAGCCAATTTATCACACTATACCGCAATGGAAAAATGTCAAAAGCTAATAGATTTCGGACTCATGGAATCAAGAACAGACAAGAAGAGCCGCAGTTTTGTCATCACAGAAAAAGGAATCAAGTTCCACCAAGAGATGGAAAAGTTCCTAGAAATTGCCCAAGAGATAAAGATCCGATACTAGAATTAGTTCATTTTTCTTCTAATTTTTCTTTTAATGTACAAGCCAGGTTCTCACCAAGACATACACTTGCTTTAAATTAAGAATAAATCGCTTTTAAGCAATGTCAGAAGATCTTGTTAGTACAATTGAAGAACTGATAAGATCGGAGAGATGCGATGTCGGAAGACTACAAAATGTTCTTGATGCAATCAAAAATGGTCAACCAGTATCTTTTGAGGATCATCAATACATTGAGAGTCTGACACAGAGCAGACCCAAGTCAACACCAGAAGACACGCCAGTTGAGCCCAAACCAGAAAACGTGTTTGATAATATAGTTCCAGATTCTAGCCCTGATACCCCAACACATGAAACAGTAGAGCCTGCAAAGAGATCCCCTGCAAAAAAATATGCCTCAATAGGGATCATAGTTGTAATAATTATCATAGCATATGTAGGACTAGACGTATACGCAGTAAACAATTTACAATTTCGTCCTCATCACGGTCAGCAGGTAGCAATTTCAGACACCGAGATTGGCATACAAACAGAGGCATGCAATCCATCATACTTTCCTGCTACATTTACCAAGTATGAAATTAATGCGTTTTACAATTCGGATATAATAGAAAAAGCTACGGTTGGAGGTTCTACGTTATCTCCAAAATCAGCTGCCATACTAGATGGAGTGTTTGCAATAAACAAGGAAGCTGTCACTAGAATAGGACAACAAAATTCCACGTTTGACCCATCCAAGGCAACCATAACAACTTCTGTTGATGCCCCAATCTTTGGATTTATCCCATATGCAGTAGCCAAGAAATATCCTGCAGAAGAGTTTCAGCAGATGATAAAAAGTCCACCTCCTGGAACATTTGACTGCTACCCATAATTGTAAAAAAACAAAATTACTCTAGGCTAGAAAAATTTATTCAAAATCTGTGCTAATTATTTTTTCTATCTTGTCGGATATTTCCGCTATAGTTTTTCTGTCAGCTGTCCTGTCACAGCTGATCATTACAATCCATTCTTTTACATAAAAAATCAATACATGAACTTGTTTTCTGACAAGATGTACAGATGTGTTCTCACCAATGCTCTCATCGTAGAGTTTTAACAATTTCCGGAGGATCTGCATATCCATGGCAAGTAATGAGGCATGTTCAGACCGCAAAAGATACGATGTAGTAGTTACCTTACTTTGGACAGGTTTTCCCTCCTCGTTGATTATCATTACAAAGCGTATTAGATCACTAGTCAAAATTATATCATCAACTATTTTTTCAAAATTCATGGCTCATCTCGAACTGTAGAAGAGATACATACCATGTAAGTCATAGGAAAATAGGCATCTAGCACACCATATAGGTACCGTACAATCATTTATTCATTGTGTAATGATAAAACCACAGAAAATTTTACAGGTGGAAAATTTCCGCACTGTTTGTTACAAACAAGCTTCAGACTAATTACAGATCCAAGAGACATCACAAGTAATCATTTGGCGAAAATATAATGAAGACGAGGACGATAAAAATTGAAGATTCAGGCATAATAATACCAAAAGAGGTCTTGCTCAAAATCTTTGAGCCGTTGTTTACCACAAAACAGGAAGGAACTGGCCTTGGGTTATCATCATGTAAGAACATCATAGAGCAGCACAGGGGAACAATAAAGGTCATAACATAGGTTGGAAAAGGCACCACTTTTATAAAATTGCCAATCAAAAAATTACAAAAATAATATTTCTTTAAATTAAAAGGGGTCGGTCAGACCACCAATAGAAGATCTGAGTCCCCTTCTAGTTGAATGAGTATAATACAAGACAGTGTGCCTTATGTCCATGTCTTTTCATTTTGAATAAGCTACACACTATAGTTGAGAGATTGAATCTGTACTAGGTTAAAATTTTAGATTAATGAAAAATAAAAAATTCACTGAAAAACTGCTAGTGGCATGGAAAACCAGATGCGTGTCTCATGTCATGAGTATATTCGTGCATGTATCCAACACCATTCATCTGGGCATATGCTGACTGGCCTTCAAATATACTAAATATCTGTCCTTGGTCAAAGCCCACTACAAAGTAACCCAATCCAAATATTGCAAACAGAACTGCTGCGGCAATTATTGGAACTGCGTGTTGCTTCTTTGTGATTTGCGATGTGTTCACCATTTCTATTTTTGTGCGGTAAAATGATTATTTAAACAATTGGATGGTTCATCCAATCTAAGATCATACTAGACTTAAATTTGATAATACAATGCCAAGATTCACGGTACAATGCACCAAGTAATACATCTGTTATCAAAGGTCGCACAAAGACATGCACCAAGCAGAATTCTAAGTTTTGATCTGGTTCACGTATTCAAGACAATGCAGTTGATGGCAGGTGAAAAAAGAATAAGCAGATCGCTTATGATGGAACAACTTGGCCTAGGCGAGGGTTCGATCAAAACATTGGTCAAACATCTCAAGATGTATGGCCTAGTTGAAAACTCAAACGCAGGCATGTGGATGACAAGCAAGGGAGAAACATTGTATAGAAAATTGCACGTCTCAATTCCAAGAGAGATGGATATTGCCAAGTGCTCAGTTGCCCTTGGAAAATTCAATCATGCCGTACTGCTAAAGGATATGGCTCACAATGTCAAAAGTGGGATTGAACAGCGTGATGCAGCAATAAAGGCAGGGGCAGTAGGAGCAACCACGTTGCTTTGCAAAAACAATAGGCTTGTCTTGCCAGGAACGGGCGAAGACTTGATGCGAAACGACCAAAAGATACACGCACTTATCATGGAAAAATTATCACCTGAGCAAAACGATGTCATAATAATTGGAAGCTCGCAGAGTAAAAAAATTGCCGAGATGGCTGCAAAAAGTGCAGCATTATTTACAATAGAAGATCACGAAAAACACTAGACAGTTTTTACAACTTGCTCAGTTTGAGATTCATTCTTGTCTTTGAGAGTACGGTAAAGACTGTAACCAATCCAACTGCCAGTACTAATACCAGACTTGAAATATTTTCAAATTCTGGAATTACCAAAGTTCCAATTATTTCAATTTTAGAGTCCCCATTTGTAATAGGAATGTCAAGGTATCGATACCCATAGTCCGAAGTTCCCTCATGAAATGATGTTATTTCATCATCATTCACAAAGACCAAAAATGATTCATCTGCATTGCCTGGTTTTTTTGCATCAAGTAATAATCTTGGTACCTGGAGGTGAAGCATACCAGAATGTGTAGAATCAATCTGCACAACTAGTGAAATATTAGAAGGGTCAATTACCATGCTTTTGACCTGTCCCCCAGTGATGGTATAATTGAGATCAAAGTTTTGTCCACTGGACAAGTCCTTTACATTAAATGAACTTGCTATTGGTGTAGATGCCTGCTCAAATTGAAAATGTGTAACAGCTGAAACATGTTTGAATCCATATTGTACCACCATAGTATAGTCACCTGGTAATCTCCATAGAGGACCGTCAATTCTTATTGGCAAAGAAAATCTTCCATCTGCTGCAACTAGGATTTGTTCAATGTGAACCAGATTGTTGTCAGGGTCAAGTATCTGGATTGTTAGCGGGATGTTGGTAACAACGCTTTTGACTGCGCCTGAGACAATCATGATATCTCCCCGGTTATACCTATCCTTGTCAATTTTCATCGTAATCTGGGCATCTGTTGGAGGTGAGAGTGATTCTGCTGCAACATATTGTACAGTAGGCAAAAATGTCGACAGGACAAGTACCACTAGACAACAAGATATTACAAGTTTCATTTTTGAAGTAACACTAGGTTGCCAAATGTTATAGCATAAAGTCATTTCTACTAACATCTACTAGTCATCGTAATCATATACATCTTGCCAACTAAGCTTTGTTTATGAAAATTAAGATCTAGTCTTTAGCAGGTAACATATCCAATACCGAGAATTAAATTTAGAAAACTAGTTGTGGCATATTTTTTGTAATGACTATGAATTATTTTCTCAGAGAGAAACAGACATCCAAGTCACACCCTCAGGTTTTATTATAATATGATAACAAAAAATCTATTCGTGCTTTCGTTCTCTTTTTCTCTGCAACATTCTCTGCTCGCCTTGTGCAAACCTCTTCTTGTCATCTTCAGTTACAAGTAAAAGAGGAGGCACATCAGTTGGCTTGCCAGATTCATCTAGTGCAACAGAAGTAACATATGCAGTATTAGTCAGAGTACGTATCCCAGTAAGCAAGTCTTCTGCCTCTACTTTGATTTCAATCTCCATAGATGATCTTGATACATAGTTTAGTTTGGCATTTAGTATGAGCGCGTTTCCCACAAGGACTGGCTTTAGAAAGTTTACCCTGTCAATTGATGCAGTGACTGCATTTTTCTTGGAGTGTCTCTGAGCAACAAGTCCTGCTATCAAGTCAATTTGCTTTAGTATTTCTCCACCAAAGACGTTTCCTGCAGGATTTGCATCAGATGGAAACATTCTCACGGTCATCTCTGCTTTTGACTCTTCAGCACTCTTGGGTTTTAGTGACATGATATTGCAATCAAGCAACTCATGGGTTTATGAGTTATTCTTTTGGAACTTGGTGAAATATCGTTTAATTAACAGATATTTTGACACAAAATATTGAATTCCGTAACTGAGACTTGTGTTGTAAGCGTACCTGCAGAAAACGTGTTTGAGTTTCTATCCAATATTGAAAACATTCCAAAATGGGCCACAAAGTTTGTCAAAAAATTATCCCTAGTTGACGGCAAGTACAAGGCATTAACACCAGTTGGCGAAGTGTTCATCAGACTTGATTCAGATAAAAAAGCAGGCCTCATTGACATCTATGCAGGGCCCATAGAAAAAGACATGACACCTGCATACATGAGAATAATTTCGCTTCCAGGCAATTCTACTGCAGTCATGTTTACTTTTTTCCAGTATGATTCCACCCCTGATGCAGTTTGGCAGATCTTTTGTGAGTGGATAAAGATAGAAGTAGAAAACATCAAGAAACATTTTTCCTAACAGGCCAGATAAAATCAATCTTATATTTTGGATAAATCAACAAAGACCAAATGAAATATTTCTGGTGGAGGCTGCTAGATTATGCAACTGGCGCCCTAGTTGGAGGAGCAATTGTATTTCTTGTAGACAAGTTTGCATGTAAACAATGCATTGGCCAGTACACACCTGTTTTGATGCTTGGAATATGGATTGGGATCATGTTACTATGTAACTTCATATTTCAAAAGACAAGGCCTGCTAGCGTAAAACAAGACAACATGTGAAGGAAAATTTCCCAGAAAGCAAATATACCGTAACTGATACACCATAGTCAATGGCATTTTTCGAAGATTTCTGTAAAAGCGTAGTGGCACTAGACAATAAGATAAGATTTGCAGGCATAGCAGATGGTGACGGAACATTAGAGGGAGCATCAGAAAGAGGAGGCTTGACTCCAATTATGAAGCCAGAAGAGAGGGCACAATATGCAATAACTGCAGCCACAAGACAGTACACCAGACTCAGATGGGAGTATCTCCTTGGAAGAATCTCTTATGCAAGCTCACACTATAGTAAGATAATCAGGGCTACGATACCAATTGCTGATGAAAACAGAAGGCTTGCCCATGTGTTGCTGTTGTCATTTGATCCTGATGCAGACGATTTCCATCAAATCATCACAAAGAAGATAATTCCTCTTGTAAAGCAGAACATGGAAAGATTCATGCAAGAAGCGCAAAAATAAAAAAATTATCCGCCAGTGTTTATAGTTGGACGCTCAAGTCCCCTGTTGTCAACATATTCCCGCACTCGTACATCAGAGCATACAGAAATATTTTGATCTCGGTTATCAGCACAGTATTTTTTTATCTGCAACATTTCCTGGTCACAATCCGAAGTTGGGCTTGAGATACACGAGTCAATGTCACTTGCAAGTGTTGAGATCGAATCAGGATTTTGATTAATTGAAGGTATCAGGCCGTCCTGATTAGAAGAAGAGATAAACGGTGACGCAAAAAAGTATGCGGTAAAGGCAAATGATATTGCAATTACAAAATAAAGCGGAATCTTTCGCTTGATGTTCATCACATATCTAGTCTGAATTTCTAAATTATAACTGATGCTAAACTAAGTTCCTGGCAGTTTATGCTACTAGGATCTTCATTGCAAGCGGAGGAGACAGCGCATCAGGATTTCCCACACTTTCCCACACAAAGATCTGTGCAGTGTAGGTCCCAGGAGCAGTAGGTGTCCATGACTGTGATGGACTAAGGGATTGACCTGCATCAAGTGTTCCTGTAATCCACGATAAAGAATACACGACTCCATCTTGGTTTTCTATCTGTACAATGTATGCAAACGGCTGTGCCCTATCTTGTCCATTTGTCACATCAGTTGTAACTTGCACCTGCTTTCCAACTGTAGTATGCCATGCCCCATTTTCAAGGGCGGCACTTGACTTTTCAAGTTGAGAATATCCAGATGGGACCATCGAGACTGCAAGTACAGCAGCTAAAATCATTGTAATCGTAACATTCACAGGATAAATTAGATTTGCCTCATTTTTTAGGGTTTGGTAAATTATGATACCACTTCAATTACCTTGTCTTGAGATTTTTCTCCAGAAACGATTCGTATCTGAGATTTTGGTACCCCAAGATGTTTTGCAATATTTTTTATTATCTCCACATTTGCCTTGCCTTTTACTGGTGGAACCATGATGCCAATTTCTATGAGATCACCATTTATTTTTAAATAATCCTTGTGAAATGACACCGACACTTTATAGAACATTTGATACATTTTGGTGCAAGACAAATATTAAAGATAATACAACAGGCAAAATGTGTCTGACGATAACTCTGACCTAGAAAGATTACAGCTATTAGATATTGTATTTACAAGAGGAGTCAATGCATTATCAAGACCAGAACTTGAACGTCTCCATGATTTGATAGAGAAAAAAGATTACAGCCATGATAAAAAAGCGCAAAAATCAAAAACAAAACTTCTCAAAAAAATAGGCAATGCAATTTATGATCACGACGTAAAATCTGGCAATTCATTTAAAATGAGCTAAAATAGAGTTCAGGCAATGCTAGGCGAGATCATAAATGCTCTAGTGCATGATACGCTATTCATAAAATATGGTTTGCTTGGACTTTTTTTCAATGGGATGTTTTCAAGTTTCATTCCAATTCCCACAGAAATTACCACCTCAGCTTTACTGTTAAGCGGCTCAAATCCACTTGATGTGTTTTTGATTCTAACAGTAGGCTCTATAATTGGAGGCTATATCGCATATTATCTTGGGTATAATGGAAGACTGTTAAAAAAAATCAGAAAGATTCCAAAGGAAAAGTACGAACAAAAAAGCATTAACATAATGACAAAGTATGGCTGGTTTACGATAATTTTCCTGTCCCCGTGGATTCCAATAATTGGAGATGTTGTATCAATAATAGCTGGTACAAAAAAGTACAATATCATAAAATATTCTATTGCCATGGCAACAGGCAAGGCAGTCAAGGCAGTCGCCATAGTGTTTTTTGGAGTACATTTCATGCATTGGTTTATCCATGTTTTTCATTAGAAAGTATATTATGTGTATATTAGAACAAAAATCCTGTGAAAGGTACATCCCCAGTAAATTATGAACTAACATTTGAGCCAGACTTTAAAAAATTCACATTTAGGGGACAAGAAAAAGTATCAATCAAAATATCAAGACCTACAAATAACATAACACTACACGCAGCAGAACTTGCAATAAACCAGTGCAGGATATTATACAACGGAAAGAAAATAATACCAAAGATAAAACTTGATGAAAAAGCAGAAGAACTCACACTTGCATTTTCTCAAAAAATATCAGGCAAGGCAATACTTGAGATTGATTTTACAGGACAGCTAAATGACAAGCTTGTAGGGTTTTACAGAAGCAAGTACGAGTACAAAGGAAAAGAGAAACACCTTGCCACCACCCAGTTTGAGGCAGCAGATGCAAGAAGAGCATTTCCTTGCTGGGACGAGCCAGAAGCCAAGGCAACATTTGATGTCTCACTTTTAGTTGACAATAACCATACCGCAATCTCAAACATGCCAGTAATATCAAAGAAAAATACAGGTAACAAGACACTATACAAATTTGACACCACTCCAATCATGTCCACATATTTGCTCTATCTTGCAGTTGGAGAGTTTGAATACATATCAAGCAAGTCAGGCAAGACGCTTATTCGAGTAATTACAACACAGGGAAAGAAACACCAAGGAAAACTTTCACTAGAGTTTACAAAACAATTCCTATCATACTTTGAAAAATATTTCAAGATTGCATATCCATTACCCAAGCTTGACATGATTGCAATACCTGACTTTGCGTCAGGCGCAATGGAAAACTGGGGCGCAATCACATTTAGAGAGACCATATTGCTTTACGATCCAAAGACATCATCAACTGAAACAAAGCAACACATTGCCGAAGTAATTGCACATGAGATAGCACACCAGTGGTTTGGCAATCTGGTCACAATGAAGTGGTGGAATGACCTGTGGCTCAACGAAAGTTTTGCAACATTCATGGCAACAAAGGCAGTTGATGCATTATATCCAGAGTGGGACTTTTGGGACCAATTCCTCATTTCAGAAATGACAGGAGGTCTGAGTCTTGATTCTTTGAAATCATCACACCCAATTGATGTTCCAGTAAAGAGTCCATCAGATGTACGACAGATATTTGATGAAATAAGCTACAACAAGGGAGGGTGTGTACTGATGATGCTTGAGAACTTTATCGGAGATGACAATTTTAGAAAAGGATTACACAATTACTTGAAAAAACACGAGTATGCAAACGCCACAACAGAAGATCTCTGGAACTCACTTGGATCAATATCAAGACAACCAGTAAGACAGATGATGGACACATGGGTAAGACAAGTTGGATATCCAGTAATTGAGGCCAGGGTAAAAAATTCAAAATTACAATTATCGCAGAGCAGATTCCTGTTGGAGAACAATATAAAAACTAAACCAGGAAACTGGATAATTCCGCTCTCTGTGAGAACAGGAGATAAGACAGTCACCAAATTGATGAAGGGGCCTGTAACAATCCCCTACAAGGCAGACTGGTTCAAGGTAAATGACGGTCAAAAGGGATTCTACCGAGTAAAGTATGACAAGGATGCAAGAGATGCACTGGGAGAACAGATTGAAGAAAAGGCAATATCAAACGTAGACAGATGGAGCATCCATCATGACCTCTTTGCATTGTGCGTGTCAGGCCAGATATCATTTAGGGATTATCTTGACTTTGTAAAACATTACCAAGATGAAGATGACTATATCGTACTATCAGATATCATCGCAAGCCTGAACTTTTTCTACATTATATCATCAAAGGAGGAATTCTGGAACGAAATTAAAGAATTCAACCATGACTTTTTCAACAAAGTATTTGCAAGACTTGGATGGGATCAAGTCAAGGGAGAAAAATCAACAACTGCACTTCTTCGTGGACAAGTAATTAGCTCACTTGGAAGACTAGAAGACGAGCAAGTAGTTGCAGAAGCAAAATCAAGATTTGCCAATTTATTAAAAACAGGCCAGCTACACCCAGACCTCAGAGGCCCAATATATTCTGTAATAGCATGGACTGGAGATTCTTCTACATACCAAAAAATACTTGGCTTGTACCGCAAGGCACCAACACAAGAAGAAATGGTAAGACTGCTCAGTTCACTTGCAAACTTTCAGGACAAGAAATTATTATCAAAGACACTCTTGTTTACACTCTCAAAAGAAGTCAGGACACAAAATCTATTCCAGCCCATTGCAAGAATGGTGATAAACCCACAAGGAAAGGAACTTGTCTGGCCATGGATAAAACAAAACTGGAAAGGAATCGTATCAAGATTCGGAGTAGGAAATCCACTTCTTAACAGAATAATTGGCAGTGTCTCAATTGAAGCTGATTTTGAAAAAGAAAAGGAGATAAAAAAATTCTTTACAAGACATCACGTCCCAGGAACTGAGATGAAGATTGCACAGACTTTGGAGAGAATAAGAATTCATGCAAGATTTTCCCAGATTATAAGAAAAGAATTCAGATAGAATTCTATTTTCTTAGAACATGCCATAATTCTCTGAATGTTTAATAGTGTCATAAAATCAAAATCGCTAATGAATAACCCATCTCGTCGCAGACAAGTGATCATTACTGCAATGTTCTTTATCGCAGGAGTTTGGGGTCTGTTCATGGGACTAATCGTATTTACCCAGCCAAATTTCATCTTGACTGCACTTGGGATGGTAAACATTTCACTTGGAATATTTCTTGGATTTAGAATTCTGAGAAAAGATAGACAAGAACTAAATCGAAGAAAATAATCAAAATCACACCAAACTTGGGAACGATTTTTATAATTTGACAGTAATAGTTTAAAGATGCCTGAATTAAGTTTGGCTCACCTGCTGTCAAACGAATATGTCATTCCAGTTTTCCTTTTGACAATATTTCTTGCTTCACTTGTTGCAACAAGGGTAAAGGTTCCATATACAATGATTCTAGTGGCAATAGGAATTTCAATATCAGTAATGGACTTTACAGGACATGGAATCCAAAACATTGCAGGATTCAAGGTAGACCCGAAGCTTATCTTATACTTTGTAATTCCCCCACTGATTTTTGAGGCAATGATGAAAATTGATCGTGAACAATTCAAGACAATCAGGATATCCGCTCTTGTATTAGCTACAGTCGGAGTTGGACTTGCCACAATAGTTGGTGGACTGTTACTGTCATATTTGGCAGGACTTCCAACGATAGTGGCGTTTGCATTTGCCGCACTAATTGCTCCCACAGATGCTGCAATTGTAATAGAGGTCTTCAAGAGAGTAAAAGTTCCAAAGACACTTGCAACATTGATGGAGTCAGAGGCAAGCTTCAATGACGCCACAGGCGTAATCATATTTTCTTCAATCATGGCAATTGCAGCAACACAAGGATCATCATTTTC
>JBOGQV010000203.1:0-8773 GCA_050749145.1 Nitrosotalea sp.
CTTCTGCAGCCAAGACTGAATCAGGTCCATTTAGAGGAAAGTCTCGAAATACAAAGTTGGCCTTGCCAGTGGTAACATATTGTTGCAATAATGCATCTTTTGTATTTTCATGAAATAGGTGACAGTACGTACATTGATAATCTCCAAATTCTACGATGGTTACCTTTGCATTGGGTTCTCCAAGTATTGGAGAACCGTTTTGCATAATCATTTGTGGTGTTAATTCATTAGATTTGTTTTCATGGGGTATTGTCATGTAGTATACTGCAGCTATGGTAATTACTATGGGGATAATTGCAAAATAGTATCTTTTCACTTTTTTTAATGGTTTTTCTTTGAATATTAACTATTTGAACTGCGGTTCTAATTGGGACTCAGTGTGATCATGGGCTCTGGTTTTTTTATGCTTATTTCGGCCCTGCTTATCCTACTCTTGTACACCTTGAATTTTTTTCCACTGTCTGACAAAACCCACTTGTCAACTTTGACCAAGGTCAGATCTTCTAGGTCTGCAATCTTTTTGTAAACTGAACTTAGTGGAATCCTATATTTTTCTGATAATTCTAATGCCGTCATTCCTTCTTTGATTATTGAAAACAATATTGATCTTGATTGTGCATCAGCTAATGCTTCTAGAATTTTTTGATTTACATCATATTTTTTGAGCTGCGACAGTGGAACTTTTTTTTTCAATATTTTTTGAATTAGGTAAGCCTAACTATTTAAACGCGATGAGTTATTCTATAATCTTAGAACAAGTCTGTCGTTTAAATAAGTTAGCTAGTCCTAATTTCATCAATGATTGATTATTGGCAACTTTTGTTGCTTGGAGCAATAGCTGGTTTTACAATATTTCTCGGTCTTCCTGTTGCAGTATTACAAAACCTTAGCCCGAAGAAGAAGGGATTTCTCAACGCATTTGCACTTGGAATCTTGGTATTTCTGATAATTGATGTCTTTAGTCATGGTTGGGAGACTGCGTCAACTGCAGCAACAGACGCAGCTGCTGGAAAGGGCTCGATTGAAAATGCAGTAATTGATCTTACTGCATTATTTGGTGGAATTGCCATTGGCTTGCTTGGACTAGTACTCTATGAAACAAAACTTATGACAAAAAGTTTCCCGCAGATACTCTCACTTGATAATCTAAAGGAAGGCGATGATCATCTACACAAATTATTCCATGAAGCCAATGCATACAAGCTTGCTATGATGATTGCAATAGGGATTGGAGCACATAACTTTAGTGAAGGTCTAGCAATTGGCCAGTCTTATGTGGCAGGAGAAATAGGTCTTGCAATTATATTGATAATTGGATTTGGGGCGCACAATACGACTGAAGGATTTGGTATTGCGGGTCCTCTTACTGGAATATTGAAAAAACCAAATGCAAAGTTCTTGGCAAAAGTTGGATTGATTGGGGGTGGCCCTACCTTTGTTGGTACAATGCTTGGTAGCTTATGGGTATCTGATGTTGCATACATCTTGTTTCTATCAATGGCTGGAGGTGCACTGATCTATGTATCAATGCTCATGTACAACACTGGACGAAGACAAACTACAAACGATGTCTTGATGGTTGGAATTTTTGTGGGTCTTTGTGCAGGTTTTATCACTGACCTCATTGTGACACTTGGCGGCGCATAAATTCTATTAAAATTTTTATTTAAAATAAAAATATCACGTAACTATCTTTGATATGCTATTCTTACTGTCTGCATTTTTTATCTCACGGGCAATTCTTCGTCCCATGCTCATGGGTTCGTCATAGATAAGTGACGAGTATGGTGAACCGTCTACGTAGAGGTTTGTACCTGCCACTATTCTTGCAGAGAACTCAAACGTAGTAAATTTGGCATTTTCATCATATACTCCCTCAAGGCAGAAAGGTCCTGTCATGCCTGGAGCAACGAGTCTTTTTGCGGCCTCGACAAATCTTTCTCCCATGGCGTATACGTCTTCAAGCAAAGATTCCCGCAAAACCAGTGGACTATTACCTACGACATTAAATGATGGAATCAAGTCAACATCAATTTGCTCTTGTGCTGGAATTCTTCCCAGGCCATCAATGTCTGATTCGTATCTTCTATCAACACCAAAAAATTCCAACTCTCCGCTTAGTTCAGAATAGAAATATTGTAAATATGCCGATACTCCAAGAGCATATTCTTGCAAGTACAAGTCTTGGTCACCCTTGATTATCCCTTCTCTTACTAGCTTGTCTCGTTTTTTGATGTAATCTTCTTCATTAGTTGCAAGAAAGTATCCCTTGCCTCCAGCAGCGCCATGTCTTTTTGCAATTGTTAATCCTTTGATGTCACTTGGACCTCGTACAGATCTTGGAATCTTTAATTTGGATTCTACCATGAGTTTTTCTTTCATGTTTCTATCTGACTCCCATCTGAGAATCCATTTGTTTCCAAAAATTGGTGTCTTGATGGATTCAATTTCTTCTGAACTCATCTGAGCTATCAGTGTACCATGTGGTATTATGACAGCATTATTTTCTTTGAGGATGTTTGCACATCTTTGGTCCATTATTTCCTTGAATGAATCCACGAGTACAAATTCGTCTATGAATCTAAATCTACGATAAAGTTTTTCACGTTTTTTCTCGCATACTAGTATGGTCTTGAAACCTTCATCTTTTGCTCCTTTGAGTACCTGAAGCGCACAATGTGAACCAAGGGTAGCAATTGAGGTCATATCATGTAATCTATTTTCAGGGGTTTATGAAAGTTCCATGGGTCTACTTGCTATGAAAGTAAACACGTCATCGATCAAGTCTATGGAAAGGTCTGACTTGTATTCTTGAGGGATATTCTTCATCAAAAAATCTATGACTGATTGATTTTGAGGTATTTTTCCCTCCTCGATCATTTCTGAATAAAGTGAGACTAGATGAGACGTAATTATTATTGTCTTTTCACGACTTGAAAGAGTCATGTGTGTGACTAGAGTCCATTTTAATTTAGAGGTTTCCAGTATTTTTTCTAACTATTCTCTGCCTGATCTCTGGCTGGATAAAATTATGGTTTATTGTGGATTTTTTCTACCATGTCAGTTCGTAGTTGACCACATGCTGCTGAAATCTCTACTCCCTTTTCAACACGTACTGTGCAATTTACATCTCCATTGCGAAGAATTTGTTGGAATGCAAGTACTTTTTTTCTGGCTGGACGATTAAATCCTCCTGCCGTGGGATTCATTGGAATCAAATTCACATGTGCACCATTACCCTTTAGAATGTGCGCCAGTTCAGATGCAACTTTTGTGGAATCATTGATGCCATCAATTAATGCATATTCAAAAGTGACACGTCTTCCAGTCTTTTTGAAATAACGTTTTGCCGCAGTAATCAGATCTTCTACTGAATGGGGTCCCGCTGTTGGTACAAGTCGTTTACGTAATTCGTCATTTGGTGCATGAAGCGAAATTGCAAGCTTGACTTGAAGATCTTCGTCTGCAAGACGGTCTATTCCGGCAATTACTCCGACTGTGGAAATTGTTATGCTTCGCTGTCCTAATCCAAATGCACGAGGATGTGTTAACAGTCTTACAGCTCTTACCATTTCATCATAATTTGCAAGAGGTTCCCCCATGCCCATGAAAACAAGATTTGTAACGTGCTCTCCTCTTTGGCGCAAAAGTCGCGCAAAGTGCAGAACTTGAGAAATAATTTCTTCAGCTTTTAGATTTTTTTCAAAACCCATCTGGCCGGTGGCACAAAACACACAACCCATTGGACAACCAACTTGAGTTGAGACACAGACTGTTGACCGTGGATGTGTCTTGTCTTGAGATGGACCATATTGCATGAGGACTGTCTCGATAAGGGTCTGATCATCAAATTTGAGAAGTAGTTTTGTAGTATGACCGTCTTCACTGACTACTCTATGAACTTCGTCTTCAGAGCCTATTGTATATCCTGCAACAACAAGTGCATCTCTCATAGATGATGGAATCTGGTGTAAGTCGGACATTTGTTTTGGAGATTCATGATATAGTGCACGAAGAAGCTGATCTGCTCTATATCGCGGCTGACCAATCTTGACTACAAGATCATCCATCTCCTCTGGTAAAACTCGATAAAGGTCAATCATCTTTGGATATCTTCTAGTTATATTTTCATGAAAATATGACTCTTCTGCAGTTTCTGGAATATTTGTACTCACTTTGTAGTGATAAACCTAGCATATCTTTCAAATGAAAAATTATTCTTTCTTTGTTTTCTCGTAACCCTTTTTTGCAGATTCCTTGGCACCTTGATATCCCCTAACTCCTAATTCTGTACCTTTCTCAATGCCTTTTTTTCCAAGGTCGACACCTTTTTCTGCACCTTTCTGAGCCAAGTCCTTGACTTTGTCTAAAAGTCCCATGGTTGTATTTTCATCATCAAATATTTATCATTATTCCTGACTGCAATAACCTCAAGATCTTATTCTGCAAGTTTGAGAAATATACCAGTTATTGAAATTTGAAATGCCACCATTTACTCAAAATAATTACCGTGAAATCCAAATGGAATGTGGTGTGGTACCTCTGCTCTTGCCACTTCTTCAAAAGTTGTAGCATCTAGTATGAGCAAAAATGACTTGTCATTTGTTGCATCAAGTACTACCGAAAGAATCAGGCCCTCATCTTCTTTGGTTGCATCAGGTGTACCAACAAAGACTGGCTCGCCCGGATAACGATCTTTCTCGGACCATATCTTTGAAGTCTTTTGTGAGATATCTATTTTGACTAGCTGATTTGCAAAATCGCTTGCACTGTATGTTGATATTCCATACACAAAGCGGTAATCCTTTGTGCTGTATTGCTTGTAGTTTATGCGTGGTAATTCTACTGCCTCACTTGAGAGTGTCTCATATTCAATTTGTCCTCCTTGAAGAGGTATTCGATATCGTCTGATGTGACTAGTGGGGATGGTATCAGTTTTCTGCCCTCTTAGTATGTCCAAGTATAGGGCATTGACAATGGATGAATCCTGATAAGCTATGATATCGACAAAGATTTCTCCTTGTTTTTCAAATGCATTGACATGATGGAATGCAAAGAAAGCATCGCTTTTGTATGTACCAACAAGATTTCCATCTTGTCTATTTACTATTATGAATCGAGTCCCATTTTCAGGTTTCCATGAAAAGTTTTCTATAAATGGTTTACCGCTCAACAAAAGGTCAAGTGGTTTTACAACAAATGGATATTCAACAAGTATGACATAGTTCTCTGTCATGCCAAAACTGTGCATATATGCTGGCTCTTCCACAGGTATGGAACTTGTCAAATCCCTACGATTTGTCTTGCCTGCAATTTTGTAAACATTATAGTTACTTGAGCGAGAAATTTTCGTGGCATAATTGACTAACTCGTTTTTCACAAAATCATAATGCGGATGTGCGGTAGTAAGTCCAGACTCTATTTTATCATCATAGGCAAAAACTCCTACTGTCTTGAGGGTTTGGATATCAAATTCTACCGGAAGTGGAGTCTCAGTCATTGCTACAAAGCGCTCAGCTATCTTTGTTATGTTCACATTGGCATTATCTGTGAATTTGGTGGAGAACATGGAAGATACACGTTTGAATATTGAACGACACGGGTCGGTGGCAAATTCCCTGTAACTTATTTTGTCTGTCTCAATTGCTGATTGGTATGCCTTGCTTTCTAGAAACTTGTTTGCATAGGACACTTTGCCTTCTTTGAATGAGAACTTGTGAAGCATTGCCAATCCGTCAAACCAGTGCTGGAACTTTTCTTTTCCAACCTCAAACTTGGCAGGTCCATTTCTTATCAATGTGCCCGAAAGCCACTTGGGAATGGTTCCTTTGACTTGTAGGCTCTCAAGATTGAGTTCCTCGCTTAATGTGGAAAATCCACGTTGGAATTTATTTGTCACAGTATATGCCATATTGCAATACTACGTAAACATTCTCAAAAAGTACCATGGAATCGGTTTGTGCTATATGATGAGCCAGTAGTAACATAAATTAACACTAACAAAAAGACATTTGATGAAAACATGATAGGTACAGAGCTTGGAGACTGGCGAAGAACCATCTATTCTAACCAACTTGATCCATCAATGGATGGAAAAGAAGTTGTTGTAATGGGATGGATTTCAAGTGTAAGAGATCACGGAAATCTAGTGTTTGTATTGCTAAATGATAAAGAAGGACAAATGCAAATTACTGCAAAGGCCGGAGTGTGTCCCGACGAGATCAAAGAAAGTTTGGTAAAACTAAAGGAGCAATCAACCATTGCAGTCAAGGGTGTTGTAAAACCATCTGCAAAGGCGCCGAGAGGAATTGAAATATCTCCAAGTGAATTACGTGTATTCTCAGTTGTTGAAAAAATTGCTCCATTCCAATGGCAGACAAAGACTGTTCCAAATATAGATACAAGATTAGAATTGCGGGCAATTGATCTTCGTAGAAATATTTTACAACATATCTTCAAGATGCGAAGTCTAGTTCTAAAATCAATTCGTGATTATCTGTATGAAAAAGAGTTTCTTGAAGTAAACACACCAAAGATGATTGCCACTGCAACAGAGGGAGGCGCTGCTCTGTTTCCAATATTCTACTATAACAAGGAAGCCTTTCTAGCACAGAGTCCTCAGCTTTACAAGGAACAGCTAACGCTAAGCTTTGAGAAAATTTTTGAAATCGCTCCAATATTTAGGGCAGAAGCCTCAAGGACCAACAGACATCTCTCAGAAGCAATCTCAATAGATCTTGAAGAGGCTTTCTCTGATTATAACGATGTCATGTCTCATGTAGAAAACATAATTAAAAAATCCATTAAAACAGTAAAAGATTACTGCGAGTCGACAAAAACTACAGATTATACAATTCCAGAAATTCCTGAAAAAATCCCCCAGTATACATATACTGAGTTGGTAGACCGCATGCAAAAAGCTGGGGCCACAACAAAATGGGGCGATGATTTGTATCCATCACAATTAAAGAAAATAAACCTAAGTGGATTTTATTTCATCAAGGACTGGCCGCTTGCACCAAAACCCTTCTATGTCAAGGCAAAAGGAGATGATCAAAAAGTATCCGAGTCCTTTGACTTGATGTTCGGAGACCTTGAACTATCTTCTGGTAGTACAAGAATTGAAAAAAGAATGGAATTAGAAGAGAGGATGAAAAATAAGGGCTTTAAGCTTGATGCATTTGATTATCACTTGCGTGTGTTTGATTATGGAGTTCCACCACACGCAGGATGCGGTATAGGTCTTGAAAGATTAATGATGGCCCTTACAGGTACTGAAAACATTAGGGATGCTACATTTTATCCACGTGATGTTGATAGGCTTACGCCATAGATGAAGTGACATGGTAGAAAAAAAAGAGATTGAACACCTTGGAGATTTGGTCAAAGTTGAACTCAAAGAACCAGAAAAATACATCAAGCAGGTAGAACAGATTTTAAATTATTTTGATAGGCTTGACAATGTGGACTTTCACTCTGATGATATCCTAAGAACTGAGGTTGCAGCTGAAAATCTCAGGGATGACACACATGAACCCTATGGAGATTCCTTGATTGAACATCTCAAAAAAGATCAAAACAACTTCATCCGTGCTCCAAAAATGGTTTAAATGAATCTTGGAATTTCAGCTACTGAATTTGTCTCACAGGCAAAAGAAGGAGTCATATCTGTAGAAGAGTTTGTTGCAAAGACATTAGAGCGGATAAAAAAAACAGATGAGAAAATACACGCATTTATCACCGTTGACTCTGAAAATGCCCTGGAAAAAGCAAAGGCAATTGACAAAAAAATAAAATCAAAAGAACAGACAGGCATCTGTTTTGGCATGCCAATATCAATCAAAGATAACATTTGCACTGCAGGACTGAAAACAACATGTGCTTCCAAAATGCTTGAGAATTTTGTTGCGCCATATGATGCAACCGTTATTGCTAGACTGAAATCAGAAGATGCCATAATAGTTGGTAAAGTAAACCTTGATGAATTTGCAATGGGCTCTACAACTGAATTTAGTTACTTTGGTCCCACTAAAAATCCATGGAATACAGACTATGTACCTGGTGGCTCGTCTGGAGGAAGTGGTGCATCAGTAGCTGCACTTGAATGTCTTGCCTCCTTGGGATCTGATACTGGAGGCTCGGTTAGAAGTCCAGCAAGTTTTTGTTCTGTAGTAGGTTTGAAACCAACTTATGGTCTGATAAGCAGGTACGGCCTGGTTTCTTATGCAAACAGCATAGAACAAGTAGGTCCAATAGCAAAGACAGTAGAAGATGTAGCATTTTTACTAAATATCATATCGGGTCATGATACACACGACAACACTACTGCAAAAAATATGCCCATTGACTATGTCAAGGACTTGAAATCTGGAATCTCTGGAAAAAAAATTGGAATAATTTCTCAGATGACTGGTGATGGTGTAGACAAGGAAGTTGAATCTGCTACAAATGCAGCGATATCAAAACTACAGGATCTTGGTGTACAATGCATTCCAATCTCTCTTGATGCAGTGGAACATTCTGTTGCAGCATATTATACAATTGCTGCTGCCGAAGCAAGCAGTAATCTTTCACGATATGATAATCTAAGATATGGTTTTGATTTTGGTACTGAAGGGTATGAATTCAAGGCATTTATCTAAAAGGCACGAAGCAATTTTGGACCTGAGGTGATAAGAAGAATGTTGCTTGGAGCATTTGTCTTGTCTGCTGGATATTATGGCAAGTATTATCTCAAGGCACAAAAAGTCAGGACCATGATAAAATCTCAACT
>JBOGQV010000204.1:0-2587 GCA_050749145.1 Nitrosotalea sp.
GGGACATGTTAATTTTGATCAATTAAAAGTTGGAGATATCATAGTGTTCAACAGACCAGATGGACATGATAAGGTCATAGTTCACAGAGTTGCCGAGATATTAAACAAGGATCCTCTTGTAATCAGAACAAAAGGAGATGCAAATCCTGGATCTATACCCGGAACTGACTTTCCAATAACAAAAGGGGATTACATAGGAAAGGTAGTCTATGTCGTTCCCCAGATAGGCTATGTAACAAGAATACTTACGCCTCCAATTAATTACATCATCATAGCTGTCATTGTTGGAATAATGCTAGTAAAACAATTTGGTAAACCAAAGTCAGACATAGAAAAATCATCAAATGAAGATAAAACAAAGAGTTTGGATGAGACTGCAAACAAATCTGACATGGATGAAAGTTTATCCAATGACAAATCATACCTGACAGAAAATTCAGACCTATCTGAGACTAGAACAAATGATGAATCCAAGAAGAGTACAGATAAAGATCCTGCCTTGTAATAAAATATTTAGTAAACTTTTATTTTCTTATCTTGAATACGCGTTGGAAATAATCTGATTGTTCAGACTCGGGTTCAGAATTTTCTTTAATACTTGCAAGATTTTTAGCAAGTTTTTTCTTGTACCCAAGCTGCATCTGACGTGCAATCTGTATTCTTTGTGCCTGTGGTGAACCTGCACCATGCATTGATTCAGTCAGATAACCTACCGCATTTCGACCCAAAGTCATATTTTCAATTAATCGTAAGATTCTGATTCTGCTTTCAACATCAACACCTTTTCGTCCTTTAAGATATTTTTTCAATATTGGACCAGTAATTGGATTTCTCAAATCTTTTTCAGATGGAAGTGTGACAACAAGACCACCTGCAATATCCTGTGCAAGTCTGCCAATTTCATACGGGAATCTAGTTACATTATGTTTTGTTACATTTGCTAGCATGTCATCATTTAGCCAGACACCAGACTTGGTTTGGTGAGCTTGAGAAGATGATGCAATACCAGACGCATATATGGTTTCATTGAGATGAGTCATCTCTACTAGTTTATCTCTTATGTGAGAAACATCTGGAACCCCGTTGTAATCAGCAATTGCAGCAGCTGCTCCAATTAGAACATCTCCTAGACCGGTCTTGCACACATAGCTTCTTCGGTGGTAACATGTGAATCTCTCTACAAGCATTGCAGCAAACTCGTATTCACCAAACATGAATACTTTGTCCCACGGAATAAAGACCCTATCAAAGACCATGAGTGCCTCTTGGCCTGCAAACTTTGCATTTCCTGCATCAATGTCTCCATCTTCCATACTTCTTGTGTCACAGGATTGACGTCCGTAGATGTATGTAATTCCTGGAGCATCTGCAGGCATTGCACCAACCACTGCATAATCCTTATCGCCTTCCAATAATCGCATGGTGGGCATTACTATTATCCAATGTGAGTTTATACAACCAGTTTGATGAGCCTTGGCTCCGGTAACAAATATTCCCTTGTCATTTTTTTCTACTACATGTAAGAATACATCTGGATCCTCTTGCTGGTGTGGTGCTTTGCTTCGATCTCCTTTTGGATCAGTCATTGCACCACCGATAACAAAATTCTCTGTCTGAATCATCTTGATAAAATCAACTAGTCGTTTGTGATAATCGGTCTTGTGTTTTTCATCAATTTCAAAAGTAACAGAATACAAAGAATTTAGAGCATCCATTCCCACACATCTTTGGAAACATGTTCCAGTAAGCTGGCCAAGTTTTCTCTGCATTTTATTTTGGTTTACAAGATCATCTGCACTTTCTGCAATATGTAAAAACCGGTTAACTTGTAAACCTGTTATGGATGATTTTGCAGTTGCCATCTCAGAGTTTTTTTCTGCCAGATCATATGTCTCAGCTACAGCATTTATTGAAGGCCTTATCATAGGATGATCCACTGGTTCTTTTACAAGTTCACCAAAAAGATAGACTGTCATCTTGCGGCCCCTGAGACTTTGAATATACTCAGAAGCTGTCTTAATTGGCATATCTGCTAATACCCTTTGCAAGTAATATAAATATTGATTCAATAAAGTCAAGGGCTACACCATCAAACCAGATCGCAGTTATTATGAAATAACCTTCTGATTTACTATGAGATATCAGTAGAGGTTTTACTTGTTTGCATACAAAGCAGTAAGACAACAGATTACACCAAAACAAGAACTCTGTGACATGATGGAAACATTTCGGCAAATGGTAAACGAATGTATTGAAATTGGTCTTGATGAAAAAATATCAACACTAGGAAAATTTTCATCTTTGCATTACAAAGACTTGGATAAATATGATATTCAATCAAAATACAAACTTACCGCCATGTCTCAGACAATGGGAAGATTGTCCCAGAGAAAAAGAGACATTAAGAAAGGAAGAAACCCAAAGTCACCATATATCAAAAAACTATATCTTGTTTCATGTTATGAATTCAAAATAAACGGAATATTACTCTCAATTCCAATAGGAAATAAAGACAAGTCGCTTGTCATACTAAATGATCACATAGTATCAGAATTAAAGGGAGTAGAAGTGAGATCCTTTACTATAA
>JBOGQV010000205.1:0-12433 GCA_050749145.1 Nitrosotalea sp.
AAATATGAAATGTTTCTTGACAAGGGCGGAAAAAAGATATCAAAATCACTTAGAAATGTTTTGACATCACAGGCCTGGCTACGATACGGAACTCCAAAAACAATTCTTCTTTTGCTCTATAAGAGAATCACAGGTGCACGTGAAGTTGGCATTGATGACATACCTGCTCTCATGGACGAATATAATGAACTTGAGAATATTTATTTTGGAAAGATAAAACTTGACAACGAAACCAAGGCAGTAAGATCAAAGGGACTGTATGAGTATGTCAACTTGCTAAATCCACCAAAGGCTCAGACACCATATGTCAACTATCGATTACTAATTCAACTCTGTAGAATATTCAGAGAAAATAGAACTCATCTTGTTACAAAAAAACTATTAGAATACGGTACAATAAAAGAATCAAGCCCAGAAATTGAGGAACTTATTTCACTTGCTGGAAACTATGCAGAGGATTATGATACACCAACAAAAGTTGAGGTAAGTCTAGATGATATTTCAAAACAAGTTCTCGTTCACCTTGTAAACATTTTATCATCAGACACAGAACCTACAGATCTACAGAATACAATTTACCAGATTGCAAAAGATAAGGGAATGCAGCCAAAAGACCTATTCAAACTGCTATATCAAATCATACTAGCATCAGACAGAGGCCCAAAGATTGGACCACTGATAATGGACATTGGTAGAAAGAAGATAGCATCTTCAATCTCAGAGTACCTGTAAGATATGGCACACAGTGAGCATAATAGACCAAAGAGCAGTGGAGTAATACTGATTGCAATTGGAATACTCATCTTCTTTTTTGCCCCAAGATACTATACAAAAGACCTGATTGGCGGCCTCGCACTCATTACGTTGGGTTTCATCTTGGGCGGAATAGGCTTTTACCTCGCATTTTTGAAAAAACGGATATAGCAAGTACCAAAAGGAATACTTTTCTTACCTTACACCAGAGTTATTTTCATGGGACTCTTTGGGCGTGCAAAAAGGGAATCATTAGAAGATGTAAAACAAGATGTTGTAACACCCTCAAAAGAAGACAAGAAATCACATGAAGAAATTGTGGACCTGAAAAAAGAGATTCAAGATGCTGCAATAATGCTAGAATCATACGCTCATGAATTAGAAAAAGCAAAGACAGAACTTGATGCAATAACATTGGAAGCAAGTACAGTCCACAAAGACGTAGAATCTGAAAGAGATGAAATTCAATCAATAAGGTCAGAACGAGAGACCATACAGAGTCAGATAAAATCAGCAAAAGAAGAACTAGAACTTATCAAGTCGCAATACTCCAAGTCAGAAGTAGAGCAGATAAGACGGCAGACAAATGATGTAAGAGAAGAACTATCAAGAATAAGCGATGAAAAAGAATCTGCAATAGCAGAGCTTGAATCGGTTAGATCCAGCATCAATACAGCAAGAGAAGATCTAGAAAAAATAACATCTTCAAGAGAAAATGAAGAGCGGGAAATTGAATCCTTAAGAGCTCAGCATGAAATCAAGAAAAAAGAGATTGCACTATCCAAAAAAGAACTAGAGTTTATTGAAACAGAGCTTGCAACAGTGGGAAGAAGTAATGATGCCAAAAAAATTGTAGAGGCAGCAGGAGCAGTTGCAGCAGCAATAAATGCAAAATATGAAGCTGCTAGAAAAGAACTAGAAATAATCAAAATCGCACTTGCAAGGACAAAAGAGGAATATGAAAATGCCAGAAAAGAATTCGAGTCTTCAAAGGACAAGACCAATGCAAAAAATATCTCAAGTCACACATGACAACTTAACAGAACCTATTTTGGCAATCCTTTTAAGATATGACAGTTATACAAGCCTGTGAATGAGGCATTTGTCTTATTAAATGTCGATTATAAACAGCAACAAAACATAATCGAAGCAGCAAAAAAAATTCCAATAGCAAAGGCAGTAAAAACAATTTATGGAATATACGATATCTTGGTAATTTTAGAGTCAAACAATATGCAAGACATCAAAACCGCAATTGATGTAGATTTACACAAAATTGACGGAATAAATAACATCACCTCACTTATTGCCGTAAACTAATCCAGATGGCCCAAGAGTATGAAGTAATCATAATCGGAGGAGGACCTGCTGGACTTTCTGCTGGAATATTTGTAGCAAGACAAAAGGTTTCATGTTTATTGATCTCAAAAGATCTTGGAGGACAACTAAACCTAATTCCAAAACTTGAGAATTATCCAGGCACAATAATGTCAAGTGGACCATTGCTTGCAAAGACACTTGAAAACCAGTTTCTGATGTTTGGAGGAGAAATGTCATATGATACAGTAGAAAGAGTGGACGAAACAGAAACAGGATTGACTATCAAGACATTACGAGCTGAATACAAAACAAAGGCATTGGTGGTTGCACCAGGAAAAGTACCAAATAACTTAGGAGTTGAAAATGAATCCAATTTTGTAAACAAGGGAGTCCACTATTGCACAAAATGTGATGCACCGTTTTACCAAGGCAGAACAACTGCAGTGATTGGTGTTGGCGCATATCTTTTAGAATCAGGCATATTGCTTTCAAGAATGGCATCAAAAATTTATTTGATTTACAAAGGTGGGGCATTAGGTGGAGACAAGGAGATGATCTCTGCAATTGAAAAGAAAGAAAATATTGAGCTCATTCCCCAGTCTTCAGTTAAGGCGCTCACTGGTACAAACAATCTACAATCAATCACAATTGTAGACAATTCAGGACAAGAAAAAGTTGTCAACGTGGATGGACTCTTCATAGAGATGGGCTCAAAGATAAATCTTGAATTCATAAAACACTTGGTAAAAATAAATACTAAAAGCGAGATTGAGACAACCATAGAAGGTAAGACATCACATCCAGCAATATTTGCAGCAGGGGATGCATCAAGTATTCCATACAAGCAAATTGTAGCAGCTTGTTCCGGAGGTGCAACTGCGGGATTATCTGCTTTTAACTATGTGGAAAAACTCAAGGGCAAGCCAGGAATACGTGCAGATTGGAAAAAGACCATCGGTGATACAGTATTTCATTACTAGTATTCAGTTTGTGACAGGAGCTTTTCCAAGTTGTCTCCTTAAGACAAGTGCAAGACCTATTGATGCACAGGATATCAGAGTAGCAGTGAGAAATATGAGATTATACGAGTCTGCAGTAGGAAACGCTCCTGCAACTCCAGGAAGAGATGTCTTGTGAGTTTGCATATACATTGCGGCCATTGCAGGACCAATTGATGCACCAACTATTCTTATCAGAGTGCTCATACCAAGTGATACTCCAATGTCTTGTTTGGGAGTAGATAGCATTATCACATTCATTGCACCAACATTTGTTAGCGACAACCCAGTTGATAAAATTGCCAAGTTGACAGATACTAGCAGTTCCGTAGAATGATTCAGGTATAGATCTGCAAACCCAATTGTACTGATTATACTTCCAACAATGATCGGTTTTGTTGAACCAAGTTTTGCGATAATAAAACCAGATGTAGGTCCAAATATCAACAAGACTAGTGCAAATGGCAATTGGACATTACTTGTCATTAGAGGGTCCTCTCCAAATCCCAATGGTGATGGACTACGAACAAGCACCGGGATTGTCTGAAATACCATAAACATGGATAGTCCTACAATCATTATCAGAATATTCGATGGTAGAATTATTTTGTTTGCAAGTATTTTCATACTGACAAGTGGTGAGCTTGACCTTTTTTCTATAATTGCAAATAATACCATATAGACAATTCCAATTATGGTAAGACCAATTACAGAAAAAGCGTTTGCACCATCACCATTTTCCACCATTGTAAGTGCCATCAAAAATGCACTAATAGAAACTGTCAAGGTTATTGCGCCTTGTACATCTATCTTGTTTTTTGCATTTGCTTTGCCTTGTCCCGCATTTACTAACAAGTGTGATTCATCAACATGTATAAAACGTGCAATTATCACAAGCAATGCAATTGCGACAGGTATTATTGAAAAAAATGTTGCATTCCAACCAAAGTTTTGTATCAAGTGTCCCCCTGCAACAAGACCAATAACAGCACCGGCTGCAAACATTGAGGTTATCACACCCTGACCGATTGCAATCTTGCTACGAGGAAATAATTCTCGGATTATGGCAAAAGCAATTGGAAACATGGACATGCCAATTCCCTGGATTATACGAATTGCAAGCATTTGATAGATATCAGTGGCAAATCCTCCAAGCGATACACCTATTGCATAAATGCCCATAATTATGAGAAGCATTTTTTTGCGCCCATAGATATCTGAGAGTTTCCCACTAATTGGAGTCATTATTGCCCCAGCAATCAGATATGCGGTAAGAATCCATGATGACATACCATATGAGATATGAAAATCTTTAATCAGATCAGGAATTGCAGGAATCAACATAGTTTCAGCATACATTACCATAGTGGCAATCAAGCTAAGAATTACAAGTGTCTTCCATGCAGACGGAGAAATTCTTTCCTGTAATCCTTTGTCACTGGGTTTTGAAACTTTCATCTAATTCATCCTATGCAGCTTTTTTACTGGAATTACGGTCTTGTCAAGATCAGAAAACGCTACAAGATTTTTCGATATCTTTCGAAGTGTTTCAAGTGTTGTCTGAATATCATTTTCTGTAATATTTTTGGCAGAATACTTTCTTATTCTAAGTGCACACTCAACCATGGACTCCCACAGAGAATCTGCCTTGGGAGTTAGATAAATTCGGTTTATCCGTCGGTCGCTTGAATCAGGTCTTCTTTTTAGCAACCCATCCTTTTCCATCTTGTCAATTACTGGAACTAGTGTGGCACCTTCAATTCCCACCTTGTCTGCAATCTCTTTTTGTGTAAGACCTGGCTGTAGCACAAGTGTTCCAACTACACGCCATTGACTCAGTGAAACACCCACATTTTTTCGAAGCTCAATGTCAAAAGATCTCTGAAATGCTTTTGCAGTAGTATTTACAACAAACCCCACACTGTTTTCAAAATCATATTTAATCATACTTAGAGTACTAATCATTAGTGTACTAATGATATAAATCTTGATTGCGTGGTCATCGATTTGCTTATATTTCAAACAAACTTGTACGCAACCATGGGTAAAGAACCTAATGTAGTAGGAGTAAAAGTCCTAGAACAAAATGGTGTAAATGTAAAAGAGCTGATAAAAGCCCTAGTTTACAATGCATCAGTAGAGTTTACGGCATACTATTACTTCACAAACCTAAGAGCACACTGTGTTGGGATGGAAGGCGAGGCATTGAAGGGAATAATCGAGGATGCAAGATTAGAAGACCTCAGCCACTTTGAGTCTTGCTTGTCTAGAATCTATGAGCTTGGCGGAAAACTTCCACTTGAAGCACAAGATTTTATCAAGATGTCAGGCTGTGAATTTTTGCAACTTCCAACAAATCCAATAGACACAAAAGCAATTTTAGAAAAATGTCTAAAGGCAGAGCAGGGAGCCATTGTCAATTGGAATAAAGTATGCATCATGACACATGGAAAAGATCCTGCAACATATGATGTTGCAAAAGATATCCTAAGAGAGGAGATAGAACACGAGGCGTGGTTTTTGGAATTACTCTATTCAAGGCCATCAGGCCACATGAGAAGAAAGTTTCCAGGAGAGCGACCTCACACCCAGAAACACTCAAGAGCTTTGGGTTAACCACTTTTCTTTTTTAGTTTTTCATATTTTTTCAAAAACACTAAATAAATATCTACAAAATAAAGACATGTTATAATTGATAATCATCATCTGTGGACTACCAGGAGTTGGAAAAAGTACACTTGCAAAATATCTTGCACCATCTTTTAATGCCACAATCTTATCTTCAGACAAAATTCGAAAAGAATTGTTTCCTAGTCCAACTTACCTCCCATTGGAATTAAAGATGGTATATGACGTAATGATGGTTATTGCAAAATATCTTAATGATGTAGGAATCAATTGTATACTTGATGCTACTTTTAATAGAGAAGATTCCAGAATGGAGATAAAAGAGAAATTAAAACTTGATCATATACAGATAGTAGAATGTTTCTGCCCTGAAGAGACTGCCATTTCAAGGCTTGAATCTAGAAAAGATGATTATTCTGATGCAACCATATCAGTATACCAAAAGATGAGGAAAATTCATGAGCCTGTAATGGCAGATCATATTACTGTAGACACCACACTTGCGCCAGAAGACAATGTTAGAAAGATCGTAGAGTATATCTCAAAAAGATTAGTGTAAATATGATTTTACTATGGTAGTTCTTCAGAGCTTGGCGCACAGTATTTGTGGACCCACTTTCCTGTAGGATTTTTTGCAATTTCTTCACCAGACTTGATTGGAGCATTACACTCTGAGCACGTGGTCTTGAATTTTGCTTTCATGACATTACCACATAGTCAATGGTAGATAAACCATCAAAAATGCAAAGAGGTGATAAACTAGGTCAATTCGCTAGAACATTGTCTTTTTATCATACGAGTTGCGTTCTGGGTTTTCAAGATCATTTAAAAGTTCATTCAAAACAAAAACACATACAATAAAAGTCCAAATATCATATGATTTCTGAAGAAATTTGTTTGTATTAAGGAATATTTCGAGTCTAGTTTTTGTATTAACATTAATTTCATCTATCTTTGTACCAGCATATGCTTTACAGACAACTATGCTAGATCCAAACCTGCAGGTCACTTTGGAATATCCAGACGTGATAAAGCAGGGATACAAGTTTGTTTTATCATCCATAATCAAGGTAACTACAGATCAGATATCAAATATTACACTCTCAATATCCTCACCAGAATTGTATTCTGCAAATAATACTTTTAACGTGATGAAACTTGCAAAGGACTCTACCTTTGGCAACAATTTTGAACTAGAGACAAAAAGCGGCATGCCAGATGGTGAATTTGTTGCAAATATCCAAGTTACTTATTTTGTCAAGGGCATGTTTGATGCAAATCCTGTCAAAAATACATTTGTCCAAGCATTTCATCTCAATGTGCAATCAAATCCAATTTTGAGTTTTGACATTCAAGCTCCAAGTAATGTGTTTTCCGGAGAACCTTTTTCTATAAGGGGCATAATAAAAAACCAAGGAGTTAATGCACAAGATGTACAGATATCGGCATCTTCTCAAGATGTTAATCTTGAAGGTAGAAAATCACTTTTGCTTTCAAGCCTAGACTCGGGAAAAAGTTCAGATTTTGAGTTCCTAGTAAATACACCAAAAGATCTTGATATCCCAACACATGCTGTAATCCATGTAAACGGCACATATCTTGATGAGCAAAATAAGTCACATTCCATTCAAGACTCGGTCAACATATTTGCAAGACATCGAGGAATATTTGAAATTGGAGACGCAAATGGAATATGGCTCGGTACATTTTTCATTGCTCCAGTAGTTGGAGTTGGCACAATAGTTTCAAGTGTAATAGGTTTTTTCATATTCTTGTGGCATTTTAAAAACAGAAAAAAACAGAAAAAAGGTAAAAGATCACAGCATCACCCTTAAATTACCTCAAAATTGGTTTCTAGTTTGATCATAACATGGTAAAACCAATAGTTTATGGTGCAATAGGTGGAGGAGCTGCAGTGATTGTTGCAGTTATTGTTCTTTTTGCATTTCATCCTGCTTCAGAACAATATGCATTAACTGTAGATCCAAGAACTGAAATGGTCATGGGCGTAGGAAATGTTGTTCGTGTTTATGTACAGAATACAGGTTCAGCTCCATTGACAAATGTCAAAATAGATTATGGAACTAGTTCTGAACCAGCATTACCAATTTTAAATCCAGGTGAAAAACAAATGTTTTCCCCACCAGTGGGTTCAAAGATGGTAACAGCTACAGACGACCAAGGCATTACAGTAATGAAGCCAATCATGGATTCAACATAACAAGAATCTAAATCATCAATTTATTTTATTATTCAAGAACATGGTCTTCTTATTACATTATAAAACATCTAAAAATATACCAAAAAATTTATCGTGTAATTATACTAATTTGATTTTGTTTATAGTAACTTTTTGGTATTCTTCTGGGTTTTCTTCCTTTAGTCTTTGAAAATAGACTTCTTCGTACGGCATTTCAATAATTTGCCAAGTTTCTATTTAAAGAAAAGATTCACTAATTTTACTAGGTTAGGTCAAATATTTCACAATTTAACAAAACTATGATTTTGAAATTTTGAAAATAACGAGTTTTAACTAAGTATTCAGCACCAATTCAGTAGAACATAATGGCAGATACCACATTAGTTAAGAAAATCAAGGAAAAAATAGACAAAAATGAAAGCAAACTTCAAAAACAGATGGCCGAGATAGGAAGAATCTGGGAAGATACTGGTCTTGACCCCAAAGACTCCTCATACCTTGTTGAAAAAACAATGAGATTTGAGATGGCACATGTAGCCATCAATAGTGCTTTTTTACTATTTACTGAAACCATCACAGAATACAAGAAACTTTGTGCGGAACTTGAAAAATCAGAAGACTTCTAATTCATTCACATAACAGAATTATAAAAAACCAGATTCTCAAACTTTTTCTGTTGAATAAGGTTAAACAAAACCTTAGGAAGTGTCGGAGTCATTACTTGTCATGGCATGTATTTCTTCATTGACTTTGGTTATTGCAGTATACAGCTGAAACAACAATTCATTGCTAGGATGCGTTGCTTCCAATAATTTTCGGTCAATACCATATTCCTCGATTTTTTTCCATACTTCATCTAGTGATAATTCTGAACTCAAATACTCCCCGTTTGAGTAAAACAATCAACATTTTTTAAAACTTTCTACCAATAAAACGATCAGGTAGATCTTTTCAATAGATCCAAAATATCCAGATATAATTCACCAAAAATTGGAAACTGCCAAGAAAAAATCAGACAGAGTATAAATTTTCACAGGACAATATTTTAGGAAATTTAAGTAATTTCAAATAATGTTGTGCCTTTAAGTAAAACAGACGGTTAGTTGAAAAATTTAATCTTACCAGGACTTGTGCTTGATTCAATCTCGTTTACAATTTTTACCAAGTCATTGATGTCAAACGGTTTGTAGACTACGGCAGTAGCCTTGAGATCCTCTAGTCGTTTGGCAGTATCTTGGGAAAGATCTGTGGTAATCATTATCACTATAGCATTAGGGTTCATTTCTCGAATAAGGTCCAGTGCATAAAGTCCATCAGTGTTAGGCATTACAACATCAAGAAACGTAATGTCAGGCCTTAGTTTTTCATATTGTGCAACTGCATCTTTGCCATTACGCCCAGTCCCGACTATCTGGAAGTTCTTTAGTTCCAAGAGTTCTACAAAAAGAGACAAAACGTCCGGATTGTCATCTATTACAATGGCGGTTTTTAATTGTCTGTCACTCTTCATTGTCTAATTGTGTCATATTCCCTATTTAAGGTATTTTCATATATCATATTCACTATTTCTAGATAATTAAATTTCGAACATTAGAAGAGATTTCCATGCATGCAGTATGTTACATACATTTATTGGGAAAAAATGAATGAAATTCACCAAAATTGATATAAAGCCCATTTGTGTGTAACAGTTAGAAATCCATGAAAACAGTTACTCAAAAACAGACAGAACAAGAGCCATGGAATTCAGACATGGTATCAAATGATAGTTCCAAGCTTTTAGTCCAGCTAACCGAAGTATTATCAGTATTATCAAAAAATGATGCTTTAACAATTTTCCTCATGGCAAACGAAGGGATAAAATCAGAACTTGACACACCAACAAAAATAGGTCTGACAAAAAAACAGTACTATACAAGACTAAAACAATTAGTAGATTTGGGCCTAGTCGTAAAACATAATGAATCATACACACAGACAGCATTTGGTAAAGTTGTATACCAAAAACACATCATAGGCCTTACAAATAATATCAAAAATTCAAAATATTTACAGATGGTAGATGTTCTAAAAGCAGATCCAAAATTCAATGACAGTGACATAATGGAATTCATTTCAAAAGTGGAACCACAGATCAGTGCAGATTTAGAGCCTTCTAGAAAAACTTCTACGGTAGTATCATCTTATGAAGATATGGTCAGAAAAATTTTAGAAATGGTGGAATTTGCGCAGAGTGACATATTATTGATTACAAGATTCCAAAATGAGCTTATTATCAATTCCATTTTGAAAAAGGCAAGTGCCGGAGTAAACGTTAGAGCATTAGCAGATATCGGAATGGTAGAAGAATATTTTGCAAAAGAGCCTGGAATGAAATCAGATAGAAATAAAAATGAACGTGAGAGTGTGGTCGCAAATCCATTTTACCCCTCAAAAATAGACAGAAGGTATACACAAGTTCCATTTTGTGTTCTTGTAGTAGACAATAAACATGTGGGATTAGAAATTGCAGATATTACAGAATCAAAGAAATTCAAGATGGCAATATTTGCAGAAGATCATACACTATCAGCATCCATGACTACCTTGTTTAACACGTTGTGGCAAAAAGCAGTTACAAATCCTCCAAAGATAGTCACAAAAACTGTTTAAAGATAAAAATTACATCTAGACTATATTAGATATTATGCCAACAAGCATTGATAATTGAACAGCAAATACACTGAATCTCACAGCGGTTCTAGTTTTACTCATTACCTTCTTGTTTTCATATTGTACAAATAATTTTTTTATCCTAAAGGCAACATATGCACAAATTGCAAGCCCCAAAAATAGTCCTAATATATTCAACTCAAAAAAGTAATAGTTTGCAACAAGTATCATAGCCATGGCAGCAACAGATGCAAAGATAACCCCGAAGGTTTTTGGTATGCCAAGTACAATAGGTATTGTTCTTCTACCACCTTTTTTATCTCCACTAATATCTCCCATATCTCCCAAAGGTCCATTGATAAAATACATCAGAAAGAACATCAGCGATGCAGAGATTCCCACATAGGATACATTTTGGACTGCAAGTGCACCCATGAGTGCTGCAATAAATCCTCCAGCTGCAGTAACTATTGTTTTTATTACAAACATATCTTTTAGATGAATTTTTGGATGGGAGTATACGATTGCTAGTCCTAAAAAGGCAAGTGCCGCAATACCAGTTGGTACATTTATTGAAAACGCAAGAGATATCGATAATACAAAGAAACCAACTGTAGAATATAGTATTTGCTTATAGTTTGTTCTCTTTGAACTATAATTATTATCTCTACTATTTACTTTGTCAACATCATAATCAGTCAGATCATTGTAAAGATATGTTGCAAGGGCAAGAAAATATACAGATACAGTAAGTCGTATGAGCACAAGAAAATCAGGAACCTTGACTCCAGAGGAAATCAGGAATGTCCCCATAGTAGCTAGTGCAAAAGCATAGACTAGTGTTCTTGATTTCATAATTGCAAAAAGTGTTGAAAATGATAGAATGAGCCGCCTCATCGCCAGTCCAGAATCACTAGATTTGAAGACTAGCGCCATATTCTACCCCTTACAGATGAGTTACATTTTATAGTAAAGTATTGATTAAAATTCTCCATATATGGATAATTATAGTACTACATTATAACTTTTTAGATAATTCAAGTGGAAAATAGAAAATAATGTATCATTATCTTGAATTTTTATGAAATTTTGTAATATTCTCAAAATCACATCACCTAAAATAAGCCCAGACATATAATCCAGTCAGACATACAGAAACAAAAGATTTGCTCTACAAGTTTTTAAAAATTTTTGTCATATCATGCTTTACAAAGACTAAAATGCATTTTTAAAAAATCTCTACTTGATTGAACATTATACCGTACAGCATACAAGCGTGGAAAAAAATCAGCATATTATACATCATTATGTTATTTACAAGTAATTTTCCAGTTTTACCAGATAGTACACCATCTGCAAGTGGAATGACCCCACTCATTCCAAGAATAGAACCAATGGAGCACATATCATTGAATCCAAATCTGTATGTTTCTGCTGAAAATCCATTATTCAAAAATTATTTTGCAGGCCCCCAGGTAATTGAAGTAATAGTAGTAGATCCTGACATAAACAGACTAGATCAAGCATATGGTGAACCAGTAGTAACAATAAATGGTAAGCGACTCAGAATGGCACAAACCACAGATGGAAGCTGGCATGCATTTTTTGCAGACATGAATCAAGCACAACATGCAGATGCAACACAGATAAGTAATTCTGGTAAGGGATTAGATTTTGGACAATTCTGTTCAATTAGTTCTTCATCGGCAACAGGTGTAGACTTTACAGAATCAAAGGGAATTGCAATTGCAAGACATTTTAGCGGATCATCAAATGGAACCCAGTCATTTGGAACTTGCTCACCAACAAATATTGGCGGTGTAACAAATCTTTCAGGGAGCACACTCCTAAATCACGTAGTAAGACAAAATCAAACATTGAA
>JBOGQV010000206.1:0-3402 GCA_050749145.1 Nitrosotalea sp.
ATTCTTTAGATTTAAATACGAACCAACTAAATTTTGCATAATGCAGTCCCAGGCATATCTGAAATGCATTGATCCAGCATGTGGTCTACAATATCCTGTAACTGATACTAGGATTGAATGTGAAAAAGGCCACCTGCTTGATGTAAAGTATAGCTCAGTTCCACCTACTTCACTAAAAGAAGTTTTTTACAAACGCAGAAATCATTCTAATAATATTTTTAATGAAAGTGGAGTATGGCGTTTTCGTGAACTGTTGAACTTTTGTCAGATTGACACTGAAGACGTAGACCAGTGCTCCAAGTATCTAGTTTCACTTGACGGTGCAGAGGGAAGACTCTCAAAACCATATCACATGTCAAGAGTTTCACAATATGTTGGACTCCAAAACTTATGGCTCCAGCCAGAGGGGTACAACCCAAGCGGTTCATTCAAGGATAACGGTATGACAACTGCTGTAACACATGCAAAGCTTGTCAAGATAAAAAAAATAATATGCGCATCAACTGGAAACACATCTGCATCTGCAGCAATGTATGCCGCAAATGAAAACATGGACTGTGATGTATACATACCTGCAGGAGAGGTTGCACCAGGAAAGCTTAGTCAGGCATTTCAATTTGGCGCACAGGTTGTTGAAATTAAAGGAAACTTTGATGACGCATTGACTGCTTCACTAAAGCAGGCAGGCCAAATCGGAGGTTATACTGTCAACTCTGTAAACCCATTTAGAATAGAGGGACAAAAGACAATTGTTTTTAGAGCCTTGGAGTTTTTGGATTGGAATCCTCCTGACTGGATAGTTTATCCAGGAGGGGCTCTTGGAAACACATCAAGCTGTGGCAAGGCTCTCATGGAGTTGTACGAATGGGGCTGGATTAAAAAAATTCCTCGTCTTGCTGTTGTAAATTCAGAAGGCGCAAATACGTTGTACAACTTGTATAATGGAAAATTTGAAAATACTGAACTACGATGGAATAATGGAAAATCAGATACTGATCTTATCAAGAGATACTATGAACACATGGATAAAAATAACATCAGGCCAAAGACCAAGGCAACTGCAATCCAGATTGCCAAACCTGCCAATATTGTAAAGGGTCTGCGAGCACTTGACTTTACAAATGGTGTAGTAACCCAGGTGTCCGATGCAGAAATGCTTGATGGTATGGCACTTGTTGGCCTAAATGGATTTGACTGTGAGATGGCATCTGGTGCGGTTCCAGCAGGTGTGAAAAAATTAATCGGTGAGGGAGTAATCAAAAAGGATGAGACCGTTGTAGGCATACTCACAGGACGTCAGAAAGATTCTAGCATCCCTGTTGATTATCATAAAAATCCGCAAAACAAGTTTGCAATACCGCCAAGAACCTAGCTGGACATTTTTTCTATCTTTATTCTAGTTGCTTGATTATTTGCCACTTCTTCAACTGTCATCTTGACGGATTCTATGACCACTCTGTCACCCGCTCTTGGAATGTCTTTTAGTTTATCGTGTAGTAATCCGCTCAAAGTGGAATAATCATCACCTTGTGGAATATTTGATTTTAGAATTTCATTTACAGTGTCAATTTCCACATCTCCGCTTGCAAGCATGGTATTTTTGTCAAGCATCTTGAAATTGAGCTCCTCCATGTCGGTTTCATCCATTATTTCGCCTACTATTTCTTCTAGTAGGTCTTCAAGTGTGACACATCCTTCTACTCCACCAAATTCATCTACTACGATTGCCATGTGGGTCTGCCTTCCCTGCATCTCTCTGAGCAGTTTGCTTATTCGTTGTTCCTGTGATACAAAAATTGGCTTTCTACCAAGTGATTCAAGCGTAATAATTTTCTCATCTCTTTCTAAATTTTTTAGCAAATCTCTTACATTTAGTATGCCGACAATTTGGTCTGTCGTATCTTTGTAAAGTGGAATTCTAGAGTAACCACTCTTGCTTATCAATGGCATTGCATCAAATAAAATCATCTTTGCTGGAAGCATGAACATTTTTGTTCTAGGAGTCATTACAGAACGAATAACAATATCATCAAACTTTAATGCACCATGCACAAGCTCGCGTTCGTGTTTTTTCAGAGCCTTATCCTCTAATCCCTGTTCGATCACATTGTAAATTTCTTGTTCAGTGATTAGCGGCGGATGATGTGAACTTCTAAGCATCCAAAGTATTGCATGAGTAATTTTTTCAAACAATATGATAAATGGGTAAAAAATGTAGCTAAAAGTCAGTGTTACACCACTTACCCACAGGGATGCCTTTACTGGGTTTGCATTACAATATGATTTGGGAGCATTTTCACCAAAAACTAGCAGTATGAAAGTCATTATTCCGATAGATATTGCCAGTCCGCCATTGCCCCACAATTTTAGGGCAACCTCTGTGGCAAGTGCAGAAGATCCTACATTTGCCAATGCAGTTCCAAGGTTGATTGTTGCAAGCATTCGATTTGGATTTGATTTTAATTTTGAAAGTGATGCTGCCCCTCTAACCTTGTCTTTTAATAATTGGTTTACTTTTGCTTTGCTTGTTCCAATTAGGGCCACTTCGGCTCCACTAAAAAAAGCTGATAGTGCAACAAGTAATGCAAGTAAAATTATTTTAAAAATTATTTCGCTATCCATGATTAACTACCTCGACATTGGAACACTGCATTGATCTTAAACCCTGTGCTTTAATCAATAGACGCCCTGATTGAATTTCAAACAAATTGGTATGTATCATATTTTTGAGTTGTCTCTTTTATAAGTTGACATTAGTTTTGAGCGTTTTCTAAAATATCGTTTCAAAGTTTTGTTCTTATTTCTGTGCAAAATGCTCTTGGAGTAGTTTTTTCTTTTCTTCCATGTGGAACAACTCTTCTGTATGTTTGAATGCATCACCTCTTTTTCTCTTGAATAACATTGCCTGCATCAAAAGGTGATTCTCTGGTACTACAATACCTGTTTGGTCATCAGAATAGGTAAGTTTCACCGTATCATCTTGGACTTCGATAACATCTGCATGAATGTGAATCATGTTGGTATCTTTGAAATTGAATTTTATTGATTCTGCATAATCTCTGATATCTTTAGTTCCTTTTGCGTTGTATAATGTTGCAACACCGTATTCATTTTTGTACAAATCTATAATTTCTTGTGCACTTGGTGCAGGACCATCAAAACGAATGTCCATGAGATGTACATGCATCTGCCTTGTTGGAACCTTGAGAGCGCGTATGAATAATGGTGTGTCGGCGCCCATGTAACTTTTGACATCTTCATTATGGTGAGGTTTTCTTGTCCACTCGATAGAGTCTTTTACCTGTGTCTTTGAATCCTCAAGGTCTGCCCATCTTCTCAATAGTGTAGCATCAAATCGCTTGAGTTTTTTACCATATTTTTCTTTGAGCGGCTGGAGTATTC
>JBOGQV010000207.1:0-2597 GCA_050749145.1 Nitrosotalea sp.
TTTCTACCAATCATCAAGAGTTCCGGATGTAGTACCACTAGTGTCTTTAGCATAATCTCCCAAGACGTCTGTATATCTTGCATCCTTGTATGCTATTAGTTTCACATATTCGCCATATGATACATCAAGTGAACAATTAGAACATTTGACATATGAAAAATCATCCCCTAATTCTGCTATCTTGTCGCACTTGGGACATTTTATTTTCACGAGTTATATGTTGTCTACATGACCTATATCTCTTCTTAAGAATGCCAAAAAATAATGTATGTTTTAAGAAATAATATGATACATGTCACAAAATATGACTCTTTAAATGACCTGTTCTCGAATCTGATTTTTGTCGAAGAACCTTAATAGACATTTCATAATTTTTTTTCAAGTATGTCACCGAAGAGAATTTCTTTCATGGCAATATCCACAATTGCCGTAGTTATGATTTGGCTTGCATTATACATTCCAGAATCTGAAAAACTACAAAGTAATTTTCAAATTTATCTAGAACAAGAAGGTGAGGATCAGATTGCAAATAAAGTTGGAGGAGACCTATCTCAGCCGTTTGACTTAAGAGAATCTTTGATACAAAAGGTGAACAGTACAGATGGGGATTATGTAACAATTTCATCCATTGTAAGTGGAGTAAACGAAGATGCAGAAAAAGAGGTCTTTCATTCTGAGCGATTCTATCAAGTTAACGCATATACTCAGACATACAAGAACATGCCTGAAAAACAATTTGCGTTTAAACCCGGGGTGCAAAAACAAAATTATGACTTTGTCCACCCATTAGTTTTTGCAGATGCTCCACTTGTTTACCAAAAAACAGATGTAATTAATGGACTTGATGTCTATGTTTTCAGAGCCGAGACACATAATGTAGACATTAGTGACAGTTTTCCTCAATACGGAAATGTGCGAGTTTTATCTAACACAAATTCAACTTTCTGGGTTGAGCCGATAACTGGAGATTTGGTAAAGTTTGAAAAAAATTGGGAAGATTATCAGGTACAAGACAATAAAACAATATCAATTAATGAAAAAGGCTGGAAAAAAACTACTGTATATTCTTCATTTATTCTATCACAGGCTGCCAAGTCTACAATTGATGAGTATAATTATAATAGAAAAATAATGCCCGCGTTACTAGCTTCTTTGACTATTGGAATTAATTTGATCTTCATCTTACGAAATAGTCTCAAGCAATCAAATGAAGTTCTGATAAAAAATGAAAAGCTATCTGCTATAGGAAATCTATCTGCAAGAATATCACATGATCTGAGAAATACACTTACAGTAATCAAAAGCGAAGTCTCTCTAATCTCTTTTCAAGATGCCAAGGATGAAAAAATGAATGAAAGATTACGACATTTGTCACATGCGATAGATAAGATGGATCATCAAATTGGTGGAGTCTTAGATTTTGTCAGGGATAGGCCATTGAAAATTGAGACGTTTTCATCAAATGCGTTAATATCCAATACTGTTGAGAATATCTCGATTCCTGATGGAATCAAGATTGTAACCCCTGTACAAGATGTGTCTATGACGGGAGATTTTGCCCAGTTGGAAATTGTCTTATCTAATATAATTATCAACTCAATACAGGCAATGGGAGAATCAGGCAAGATCACAATATCTGTAGAAGACAAACTGGATACATTTGTAATTAGCATAACAGATACGGGTCCTGGAATACCTGAAAAATACCTGAATAAAATATTCGAACCATTATTTACAACAAAACAACGAGGAACTGGTCTGGGGCTGGCCAGTTGCATGACAATAATAAAAAGTCATGGAGGGGAAATTTGGGTGAAAAATAATCCTACCACATTTACGATTCAGTTGCCTAAAGCCCAAAACCCTGATTCTACAATTACTTGATTCTCAAAAAATATACAAAAATACTAGAAAAGATTGTTTTTGTTAATGTCTTGATTGTACCATCTGGCATAATTTGAACTGGTTACACTCACACTGATGCAATTTGTACGTGTTAATCTCTTAAAGAATTAAATTGCTACATTTTTGTTGTTTTGTATGGTAAGAACATGTACCAAATGTAAAAAGGAAATTCCAGATGGTGTTGAACTTGATCCATTTGCTTCTGCATATCCGTGCTGCAACGAGTGTTGGGCTGAATGGAAACAGTATAGAGTCATGGTCATGAACGAAATGAAACTAGACATGTCAATGCCAGATCACAGAAAAGTAGTAAAAAAGTATGAGAAAGTGTTTGTCGGTGTTTTGACTCCTGAAGGAGATGTTGTCAATTTTGCTGATGAGAGTCAGAGAAAACCGGAAAAACCCACTTAGGTAATCTCATTTTTTGCCATTTCTGGAATTATCATGTAAAGTTTTTTCCTATCTTTGTCATCAAATGACTCTAGTATCTTCTTGATTGTCATTGAGAGTATGGATTTCTGCTCTGTCGATAATGACATGTAAATTTCAAAAATTCCATCAAGGTTGAAGGCAATTAGTTTTTCTGGATGGCATTTGATCTCATTTATGTAACTTGAAAACATGATTGTTCTTTGTTCTTCAGATAGGTTACATAGAGTTTCAAGCCATGTCTTAAACAAGGTAGAAAATTT
>JBOGQV010000208.1:0-1651 GCA_050749145.1 Nitrosotalea sp.
CCGTTGAACGATCCATTTTCGTAGCTCGCGGCCGTCAGCTCTTTCTTCTTGTCGCTGCCCAGCAGATGCACCGCCAACATGCCGTAAAACGTTCCCGGCTCGGATGAAGCGCGCGCATAAAGGCCGACGACGCGATTGGCGTCGCCAGAGCGCTGGTACGAGCGCGCGGCCCAGAATGCGGCCTGCGTATAGGTGTACTTCGGAATGTTGGCGGCCTGCGTAAGCGCTTCGAAGTGCTGGCCCGCGCGCGCGTAATCGTGCAGTCGGTAAGCCGCAAGCCCCGCCACCCAATCCGCCATCGGCGCATTCATGCGGCCGCGATCGGCGACGCGCTCTGCAAGTTGCAGCGCGTCGGTATCGCGCGCTTCGGCGAGATAGGAGGTGGCGACATAGGAAGCGAGACGATCGATATCGGCCTGCGTGATGTCGGAACCGGCGGAGAGACTGTTGAGGATGGCGTTCGCGGTATCGGGCTGACCGTCATGCACATAACCGCGGAATTGCGCCTGCGTGCGCGCGCCGAGCTCGCTCTGCATCGGTGGCTCGACATAGGCTTCGCCGCCGCCGCCGCCCACGCGAAGATGCGTCGACTCCGGCCCGGGCACATAAGTTTTGCGGCTGGGGCGGCGCTTGATTGCGAGCTTGTAGATGCGGGAGGCCACGGGAAGCTCGGCGTAGTCGTCCATCCAGGCCTTCAATTCGCCGAAGCTGGTCTTGTAATGCCGCGCTTCCAGATAGCGGTGCGCCAGCACGTAGCCCTTGAGCGACTTGTCTGAGAGATCGGCGGTGAGCGCCTCAGCCTTGCCGATCTCGCCCGCGCGTTGCGCTTCGAAAATCTCGCGATAGATGCGCGCGTCCGAGGCCGATAGCACGCTGGGCACATCGGCGCGTGCCGGGATGGCGGCAATCGCCGCGCAGGCGAACGCAAGCGCAAATCTGATTTTCATAGGGCCTCCCACGAGGCCGCCAATGTAGCGAGAGGCTTACGCGATATTCAAGGCTCGCGCCTTTTCGATGATGGCCAGCATGTCCCGCCAAGCTAGACGTTTGGATGACGGCTGGCGCAAAAGATATGCGGGATGCAGCGTCGGCATGACGGGAATGGCGCGGCTGCCACTTTGATACACCTGCCAATGCCCGCGCAGCCGCATGATGCCTTCGTTCAGGCCGAGCACATGGCGCACAGCGACTGCGCCCAACATGACGAGGATCTCCGGCGCCACCAGCTCGATATGGCGGCGCAGGAAGGGCAGGCACATCGCGGCTTCTTCCGGTGCCGGCTCGCGGTTTTGCGGCGGGCGCCAGTTCAGCACATTGGTGATGTAAACTTTGGTCTGATCGAGATTGGCGGCCGCCAACATGCGGTCGAGCAACTGGCCAGCGCGGCCCACAAAGGGCAGGCCCTGTTCGTCTTCTTCGCGGCCCGGCGCCTCGCCGATGAACATGATGCGCGCCGACGGATTGCCGCGCGCGAACACAGTGCTCTTGGCCAGGCGCTTGAGTTCGCAGCCGTCGAAATTTTCCAGTGCGGTCCGCAGCTCATCGAGCGTCGAACAGGCAAGGGCAATTTCTCTGGCGTTCGACAGCGATGTCTCGCTTCGAGCCGAAGGCGGGCGGGCAGGGGGTGATGGCGCGGCCGAAACAATACCCC
>JBOGQV010000209.1:0-1632 GCA_050749145.1 Nitrosotalea sp.
TGAACAACGTCGCCGTCGGGCCCACGGCCTGCAACGACCCAGCGGAGCAGGTCCTGGTGTCGGCCGCCCCCACCCTCACCACCACGGCGTCGGCGACGGTGCCCGAGGGCGGCGCCATCCACGACACCGCCACCTTGAGCGGGGGCATCTCGCCCACGGGCACCATCACCTTCGACCTGTTCGGTCCCAACGACGCGACCTGCGCCGGGCCGCCGATCAACACGTCGACGGCGAACGTGGCCGGCAACGGCTCGTACCAGTCGCCCGACTTCGTGACCCAGGTCAACGGTCCCGCCGGCCCCGGCACCTACCGCTTCGTCGCCACCTACAGCGGCGACGCCCGCAACGCCGCCGCCGGTCCCACCGCCTGCAACGACCCGGCCGAGGCCGTCGTCGTCACCAACGTGGCCCCGGCCATTCAGATCGTGAAGACGGCGAGCCCGCTCACCCGGCCCGAGCCCGGCGGCACCTTCACCTTCAACCTGGTGATCACCAACCCCAGCCCCGAGCCGGTGACCATCACCGACCTGGTCGACGACGTCCATGGCAACCTGGCCACGCAGGGCACCTGCACGACGGCGGTGGGCACGGTGCTGGCCCCGTCCGGGGGCACCTACAGCTGCACCTTCGAGGGCACCTTCACCGGTCTCGCTCCCGACTCCCAGACCGACGTGGCCACCGTCTCCGGCATCGACAACGAAGGCGCCACGGTGACGGCCAACGACAACGCCGTGGTCAGCCTCACCCCGGTGCCGCCTTCCATCACGGTGGTGAAGACGGCCTCGCCGGCCAGCCTGCCCGAGCCCGGTGGCACCTTCACCTTCAGCGTGGTCGTCACCAACACGAGCATCAAGCCACTCACCCTCACCACGCTGAACGATGACGTGTACGGCGACCTGAACGGCAAGGGCACCTGCGCCGTGCCCCAGACCCTGGCGGCCAACGGCGGCACCTACAGCTGCAGCTTCCCAGGCGTGTTCAACGGGGTAGGCGGCCAGACCCAGACCGACACCGTCACCGCGACCGGTGTCGACCGCTCGGGTAACACCGTCACTGCCCAGGACAACGCCACGGTGGCCATCACCAGCGTCCTGCCCAGCATCACCGTCCAGAAGTCGGCGACACCGTCGAGCCTGCCTGAGCCCGGTGGCACCTTCACCTTCACGGCCACGGTCAACAACACCAGCTCCGAGGTGCTCACGATCACGTCGTTGGTGGACAGCATCTACGGCGACCTCAACGGCAGGGGCACCTGCGTCGTGCCCCAGACCCTTGCCGTCGGTGGCACCTACACCTGCACCTTCCCGGGCGACTTCAACGGCTTGGCGCCGGCCGCTCAGACCGATGTCGTCACCGCTACCGCCGTCGACACCCTCGGTCACCAGGTGACGGCGTCGGACAACGCCACCGTCACCCTCACGCCCGTGGCGCCCACCATCGCCGTCGTGAAGACGGCCGTGCCTCTCACCAAGCCCGAGCCCGGTGGCGACTTCACCTTCACCGTCGTCGTCACCAACACGAGCTTCAAGCAGGTGACGATCACCGCTCTCACCGACGACGTCTACGGTGACCTGAACGGCCGCGGCAGCTGTGCCATCGGTGCCGTCCTGGCTCCGGCTGCCACCTATACAT
>JBOGQV010000210.1:0-1875 GCA_050749145.1 Nitrosotalea sp.
ATGCAGTTATCCCTCCATGGGGAACATCTAGAAATCCAGTAGATATTGTGGGAGATGCTGATTTTAATAGATTTGATCATGTGTTAAATCTTGTACTTGCTCATCCAAATGTTGGTTCAGTCATAACAATGTGTACCCCTTCTGCAACACTTGATTACAACAAGCTTGCAGAAGTAATTGTTACTGCCTCAAAAAAATATAACAAGACAATGCTTGCAAGTCTGATGGGTCTAGATGAAGGAATAAGGAATAGAGAAATTCTTGCAGAAGGGGGAGTTCCATATTATACATATGCGGAAAAAGCAATTCGTGCACTCAAGGCAATGTTGAGATTTTCACAATGGTCCCAAACATCTGAAGGAAAAATACAGCAGTTCAAAGTAAACAAGAAAAAGGTAGAACAAATTTTTGCCAAGGTAAAATCTGAGGGACGAAAGAATTTGTTAGAAGAAGAAGGACAAGAAGTTTTGAAAGCGTATGGTTTTCCGGTACCTAAAAGCATTCTTGCCACAAAAGAAAAAGAGGCAACAGTTGCAGCAAAAAAAATTGGGTATCCAGTTGTAATGAAGATAGCTTCGCCACAAATAATTCACAAGTCTGATGCAGGTGGAGTCAAAGTGGGATTGAAGACTCCGCAGGAAGTCAAAAAAGCCTTTAAAGAAATAATAAAAAATGCAAAAAAATACGACAAGAAAGCCATCATCAAAGGAGTATTGGTTCAAGAGATGGTAAAAGGCGGGAAAGAGACTATAGTTGGTTCAAAACAAGAACCTGGATTTGGTTCTGTAGTTATGTTTGGAATGGGTGGAATCTATGTTGAAGTGCTCAAAGATGTTACATTCAGAGTTACACCAGTCACTGATTCTGAAGCAGATGAGATGATATCATCAATTAAGACAAACAAGTTGTTACAGGGTGTAAGGGGAGAAAAACCATCTGATGTGGCAAAACTTTCAGATTGTATACAAAGAATTTCTCAACTTGTGACTGATTTCCAAGAAATAAAAGAACTTGACATGAACCCAGTACTTGTATTTGAAAAAGGCAAGGGTTGCAAAGTAGTCGATGTAAGAATTGGACTTGCTTAAAGCACACAACAATTTTGTTATAATATTTAGGTTCTGTCAAGTCTGTGGCTCATGCCCTCAAACCTAACTTGCTTCCATCCACTCTGAGGATTATTGGCATTATGTTATCCAAGTTCCACTTCATTGCTTCTTCTGAAAGCCCACTAGGATTGCAGAACTTTTGCAACCCCTTGTAAGATATGTTCATGGATGCTACTACATCTCTGTCCATTGATCTCTTACAACTACTGCACCACAATTGACGATGTCGGTACCTGTCCTCTTGGGTTCTGTCCCCGCATATTGGACACAGTATGCTGGTGCGTACTGGTGATACAAATCTGACTGGAATTCCATCCCATGCAGACTTGTACTGTATCTGTCTTTGTAACTCGTAGAAAGGCCAAGAGTTCATCATATCTCTATGTTTTCTACTTTGATAGTTTCCTTTTCTGTACAGCTTGCGAATTCCTTTGATATCTTCTAATATGATCATAGAGTGTGATTCTCTTGCTTTGTTTACAATATCTTTTGAAATTCTATTAAGAAATTGTTTGACTCTTCTTGCTCTTCTGTTACCTAGTTTTGAATAGATCTTTTGTCTTATCCTAAAATCATTACGTTTGAAAGATGATGTTATCTTTTTGGTTCGATATGCAATTTTTGGTAGGTCCTCCATGTCATACATTGTAACTTTTTTATGGTTTCCAACTGTGATATTTCTCAGATTCCTGTCTATACCAATAACTGATTCTGACTTCATCTCATTTACTTGCTTTCTTATTGAAATTGATAATGAATTTAGAGT
>JBOGQV010000211.1:0-3698 GCA_050749145.1 Nitrosotalea sp.
GATTCATCAGCTTATAGTCATCTAAAAATTCCACATCTTCATCTTTGTCCATTATTCTATCCATTGGTTCACTTAGATCAATTGCAATAATGTGACCATCAATGATATCAGTTTTTTTCTTACTATCGATATCATCGCCGAAATACTGAGTAGAAGCATCATACAATGCACTGAAAACTGGAAATGTCATTTTAACAAAATTAGAATTTAGTATTCTTGAGACTCGATCCAACAGAGTTTCATAATTTTCAAGTCTTTTTCGTACCTCATCTATCTGCGATTTTTGGAGAATTATCTCAGTAGAACCCACCTCTTTGGCAAATCTTTCTTGAGTTTCAAACGGATTAGAGTCAGATTTTATCTCTTTTAATAGATCTTCAGCAAATCTTTTGGTGAATTTAGGAAACTCTTCTTCTGCTTCCTTTTTGTACTTGTCAAATAACTTGTATCCTTTACTTTTGAACAAGGCCTGCTTGACAATATCCTTACCTGGTTTGGTGGACAAGAGTGCTTCCTTGCTAAAAATGGATTCGTCCTTACTACTCACACAATGGCACAACTTTTTTGCTATTTATGCATTCAGTCTCTTTTTTTGTTACTTCAAATAAATTAGGACTTGGAAAAGAAAAGCCGTGGAAATAATTGAAATTCTAGAAGAGGCTGCAAAGAGAGTGTACAATAATGTAAAGCACCTTGCAGGAACAAAGGAATCCGGTACGGACCATGGCGTTGGAGCAGGTGGTGACATATCACGTAGGATTGACATTGTTGCAGAAAAAACAGTTCTTGACTACCTACGTGAAATAAATTTTGAATGTACTGTCTTTGGAGAAGAGTGTGGTCTGGTTGAGTTATCTCCAAATCCTAGAGGATTTATCATAATGGACGCAATAGACGGCTCCACTAATGCAGTAAGAGGTTTACCATTCTTTTGTTGTTCACTGGCATTTACACCAGAAGATAAACTGAGTTCTGTTACAGATGGAGTGATAATGGATCTTCACAATGGCGATTTGTATTCAGCATCAAAAGGCAAAGGAGCTTATATGAATGGAAAAAAAATTCAGGTACATAAAGAAAAACCAATCTATTTCGTAGTGGGTGTTGACATTTCAGGAATTTCTCCAGATGTTTTACCTCAATTAGCACCAATTCTTTCAGCATCAAATCATGTCAGGCATTTTGGAGCTGTCGCACTTGAGCTTGCTATATTTGCCCGCGGATTAGTAGATGTTTTTGTAGATCTTAGAAGGAAACTAAGAATTACAGATGTTGCCGCCGGATATCTCATTGCTTTGGAGGCTGGCGGATATGTGGTAGATGAGAACGGCATGCCACTTGACTCAAACCTGAGTTATGACAAGAGGATTTCGTTCATAGCGGCTGCAAATAAAGAAACACTTACAGATATTATGAAGAAACTCGGTTTATCACCCAAAATCTGATGTTAACTTTGACCGATTCTCAAGAAAAATTTATGGCGCCCTTGGCGGGATTTGAACACGCGTCGAGGCCGTGACAGGGCCCCATTCTAGACCGGGCTTTACGAGGAATGGAATTAACCACATCCCCTCTATACTACAAGGGCGTTAAAATACTGTGAAAGAAAATCTGAGTTTAAAGCTTTCTTTTCTTCAAAAAATTTTGTAAAAGACTAAATTATACACAACTATGACCCTTCGCTATGGGTTCGTAGCTCAGCCAGGTAGAGTACCGGACTTTTAATCCGGCTGTCCGGGGTCCGAATCCCCGCGAACCCGCTATTTCATAGGCCTATTTTTTAGACTTGAAAAACTGCTGCAAAATATTATTTCAGACTTAATGCCCCAAAAATAGAAAAATTCTAACTAACTTAGGTTCAGTTCTGGAAACTCTGCTTGCTTGATGCCCAAGTCATGCTGGAGTGTTCTAATCTTCTTTGCATATTCAGCCATTCTGGTGTTATCACTCTGTACCTTGGCGATTTTGTATCCACGCCAGGCTTTTTTGAGTGCACCCCATGTCTGACCTGCAGTGTAGTTAGGGTTGTTTGTTTGTGGTTGTACGAATTGATACATACTAAAAGATGAGTTGTGAAAATCAGATATCAGTACATATGTTAAGTAAAATCAATATAAAAGTCAAGTTTCTCACATTAAATTCAGGTATTTACTAGATTTATCTGTAAAACTTTCAATTTTCCTATGTTTCTAACATATTTTAGGTTTTGTTTTTTATCAAGGCGTTTAGGTCATTTTCCAGACTTTCAATTGCCTCCCTTACTTCATTTGTCCTCTTACGAGTTCCCATGGTATAGGCTTGAATTTTCCTTTTCCTATCTGTAATCATTCTTTGCTGCTCATTTTTACCAGAGGATCCTTGCGACCTCCTTGTGTCAAGTGATGATTCAGGAGTTGTAGACTGGATAATTTTGTAGAGATCCTTTGCACCAATTTCGTTAGATGGAATTGTTTCTTTTACTTCTGATACAGATAAGCCCGTTAGAGATTTTTTTGAGTTTGCAGCCATTTGTACCAGATGGCCAACTATTTTATGCGATACCCTAAACGGTATTCCTTTTCTTACCAGATGCTCTGCAATATCAAGAGAGATTGAAAATCCACCATCTATTGCCTGTCGCATTTTTTTCTCGTTTACAGTCATGGTTTTAAGAAGAGAGTTGATCACAAGTAATGATGATATAACTATCTTTGAAGTAGGCCAAATGGATACCTTGATTTGCTGTAGATCTCTGTTATATCCAGATGGTAGACCCTTTAGATTTGACAGTATTGCCATTTGATATCCTATTACCTGTGCAGTCTTACCACGTATTAGCTCAAGAATATCAGGATTTTTTTTCTGTGGCATAACACTTGATGTGGAAGTAAATTTATCAGATAGTTCTAGAAAAGAAAATTCTGAAGTAGACCAGATGATAAAGTCTTCTGCCATCCTACTCAGATTTGTCATCAATATAGAAGAGTTTCCCACATATTCTGCTACAAAATCTCTTGATGATGTTGCATCAATAGAATTTTCCACAAGTCCCTTGAACCCAAGCATTTTTGCAGTAGATTGTCGGTTAATTGGAATACTTGTACCTCCCACCGGACCTGCGCCAAGCGGAGATTCATTTACTCGTCCATATGAAACATAGAATCTGTCAAGATCCCGAAAGAGCGCGTCAGAGTATGCAAGAAGAAAGTGAGAGAACAACCCAACTTGTGCTTGTTGGAGATGCGTATACAATGGCATTATGACATTTTGGTACTTTTCTGCTAGCTGTATGAGTGTAGAAATAACCTCATTTAGACAAAAACATACAATGTTGATATCATCTCGTATCTTCATGCGTATGTCAAGTGTGACTTGGTCATTTCTTGAGCGTGCAGTGTGCATCTTGCCACCAGATTCTTTTCCGGCTTTTTTTATTACTAGAGATTCAATTAGTTCATGAATATCTTCAGCTTCAGATTTTTTAGAAAAGTTTTCTTTTTTGAGTTTCTCTAATGCACCAAGAATCTTTTCTGCATCAGCTTTTGCAATGATTTTGTTTTCCAAAAGCATCAAAGTATGAGCCTGACTTCCAAGTATGTCATATAGTGCAATTTGAAAATCATCTGAAATGGATGAAAGAAATTCTAATGTGTTTTCATCTAGTTTCCCTTCTAATCTAGATCTGTACATCAATTTAGGAAATAGAATGGTTATATATA
>JBOGQV010000212.1:0-4964 GCA_050749145.1 Nitrosotalea sp.
GCATCAGTGTGTGAGCTTGGCTTCCGAGTATATCATATAATGCAATTTGAAAATCATCGGAAATTGATGAAAGAAATTCTAATGTGTTTTCATCTAGTTTTCCTTCTAGCCTAGATCTGTACATCAATTTAGGAAATAGAATGGTTATATATAGCATAGACGCTTTTTTGATTTATGTCACAGGCATCTCAAGACCTGAGAAGACAAATTTTCGATGAACTAACAAAAGTAGTTGATCCGGAAATAAATGTCTCAATAATGGAGCTTGAACTAGTTGATAATATCGACATTGCAGGATCTGAAGTTAAAATCGACATTCACTTGACCAGTCCATTTTGTCCAGCAATATTCGGATTCAAGATTGCACAAGATGTACATGACAACTTGCTTAAGATAGATGGCATCGATGATGTAAAAGTAAACGTTTCAAATCATTTCATGGCAGAAGCCATAAACAATCAAGTAAACACAAGTAAAAATCCCAAAAAGCCTTAGAATATTATTTTCTAAATCCTAAGAGATATCCCCTAAGCAATTGTATTGCCATTGCAGGGTCTACACCTTTTGGACAAACCTGACTGCAAGATCCAGCAAAGTGGCATCTCCATATCCCATGAGAGTCATCCACAATTTTTAGTCTCTCATCTTTTCCCTTATCTCTGTTATCTGCCACATACCGATAGGCCTGTGCAAGTCCCTGCGGACCAATAAATGATGTATCAGTAGCCATTGTAGGACATGCGGAGTTACACAGACCACATTTGATACAGTAGGAGAACTGGAGATATTTTTCAAGATCTTGTGGTGTTTGTATAAATTCCTTGGATTCTGGGGTTACTTCAGAATCTTCACTTATGATAAATGGCTTCATTTTTTTGTGATTTGAAATTAGTTGCTTAAAGTCAACTGCAAGATCCCTAATTATTGGAAAGTTATTCATGGGTTCAACGGTTACAACGTTTGAGTTTAATTCTGAAATCTTTGTGTAACAAGCAAGAGCTGGTTTTCCATTAATTTTCATTCCACAAGAACCACATGATGCCTGTCTGCAAGAATATCTTACGGCTATAGAATGATCAAAGTTTTGTTTCACATACAATATTGCTTCCAAAACAGTAGTCCATTTTTGAACCGGAATCTGAAATTCAGAAAAGGCAGCTTCTTGTCCTTCGGATGGATTTGATCTAGATATCCTCAGAGTAATAGTATTTGGCTGACCAGTGATTTTTGCTTTTGATTCTTCTGATGGTTTTGGTACAGCTACAACTGCCATGTCTAAGAAACCCCCATTCCAGCCATCAATATAGTTCTTGAGCCATAAGCAATCAATATTGCCATTGCTGCAAGAGATCCATAGTTTATCATTTTTTCATATGTTGAGCCTTGCTTTAGTTCCAAGAGAATTACTCGAAGACCATTAAAGCCGTGTACTGAAAGCAGGATCAATAGAACTTCTAACATCAGAGCGTATGGAAGAAAATGATAATTTGCAATCACATTTTGATATTGTAATGAATCAGAAAATTTTTGTGACATTCTCATCAGTATGTGTACTGCTACAAGCGCCACAGCTCCTAGTGCTGTTCCATAATGTATTTTCATGATAATGCTTTCTCTCATCTTAATCACCAAATAGTACGGATGCACCATACATCATGGCTAATGCTGCAAGAGCAATAGAGACCCAGATGCAGAGTCTTTGTTTATAGTTAAGTGATGCTGCCTTGTACGGATATTCAGGCTGACCAGGTTTTCCAACTCCTATACCTCCATGACCAAGCATGACTCGGATACCGTTTGCAGTGTGAAATACACACATACCAATCACCAGAGTAAGGAGGATATGACCTTGAGGAGTTTGTGTAAGTTCCAGCATCTTATCCCAGGCTATTTTTCCATTCACAATTGTACTTGTTTCAAAAACATGACCTATCAAATATGCTAGTAACCCAAGTCCAGTCAGTCTTTGTAACCAATATGCGACGCGCTCTATTCCATAGCGAGTTGGATTTGCCATACCCCTTATGCCTTCACGGTTTGACAATCTTTCTGCCACTAGTATTTCCTCTCCACTGGCTTGTATTTAGTGATAGTTACTGGATGTGTCTTAAGAACTGGTTCTTTAGTATCATAGTAAACAAGAGTGTGATGTAGAAAATTCTTGTCATCCCTATCAGGATAGTCAACCCTAGCATGTGCGCCTCGAGATTCTTTTCTTGTAATTGCACCCATTAGAATAACTTCAGCAACACGAAACATTGAATCAAGTTCCATGACATTTGAAAAGTTTGTGTTATACTCTTTGGCTTTATCATCAACATGTTTCCAAGTTTTTTGCTGTAATTGTCTTACTTGTTTTAGTCCCTCAACTAGATCGCTTTCAGTCCTAAAGACATAAGCTTTTGAATTCATTATATCAGTTAATTCTTGGCGTGCTTCATAGGGATTTACACTTCCACTTCCCCTAAAGATTCCATCATAGATTCGCTTTTCTTCAGTAGCTATCAGATGCATTGGGAAAGGAGACTGTGATTTATCTTCAAGAATATATTTTGCAGCTAGTTCTCCTGTGATCTTTCCCCAGACAAGACATTCAGCTGTTGAGTTTGCTCCCAACCTATTTGCTCCATGAACACTGTTACATGCAACTTCTCCAGCTGCCCATATTCCTTGTATTTCTGTAGCACCATCTATGTTCGTATGAATTCCACCCATCATGTAATGACATACTGGTCGTACATCAATCGGCTCAGTGATTGGATCTACACCAGAGAATTTTAGCGAGATTTCTCTTATTGCAGGTAATTTTCCCATGAGTACTTCTTTACCAAGATGTGTGAGATCTAATTTTAGACATTCTACACCCGTTTCATTTTTGAAACCTCTACCTTCATTAATTTCTGTCATCATCGCACGTGAAACAACATCTCTTGAAGCAAGCTCAAGTTTTGTTGGTGCATATTTTTTCATAAATCTCTCACCGTCCTTGTTTATCAAATATCCTCCCTCACCTCGAGCACCCTCCGTAATCAGAATTCCAGAGGGTAATATTCCAGTAGGATGAAACTGGACGAATTCCATGTCTTTTAGTGCCATTCCAGCACGATAAGCCATATCCAATCCATCAGGAGTTGAAGCTAGTGCATAAGTTGAAAAACTGTAGACTCTTCCAGCTCCACCAGTTGCAATGATCAATGCTTTTGCCTTGAATGTGTAAAAGTTACCATTTGCAAGCTCAATTGCAGTAATTCCACAGAAACGTTGACCATCATGGATCACAGACGTAACAAACCATTCATTGTAAAATTCAATATTATCAAATTTCTGGCAAGTATCATACAGTGTTTGCATCTCATAGAATCCAACTTTGTCTTGAGCATATGTTGCACGGTTAAAGCTGTAACCTCCAAAGGCTCTCTGACCAATTCGTCCATCCTCTCTTCTTGACCATGGCATTCCCCAATGTTCAAGTTGGTATACTTCAGACGGCATTTCTTGAACAAGTCTTTCAATGACGTCTTGGTCTCCCAGAAAATCACTTCCCTTTACAGTATCATAAACATGAGATTCAAGAGAATCACCCTCCTCAGGATATAGTACTGCGGCGGTTCCACCTTCAGCAGATACAGAGTGAGAACGCATGACTTGAAGTTTTGAAATAACTCCAATCTTGATCTTTGAGCTTACTTTTGCTGCTTGAATTGCGGCTCTAAGACCAGCAAGGCCAGAACCCACTATCAAGAGATCAAGTTCTATGCTGTTAACCATTATTCGACATTCTCCTTTCCAAGCTTCATAAATATGTCTTGTGAAGGATTTCAATCAGGCTATATTACTATTATGACGACTAGGAACAATTTTTGATCCTTCCATATTAGAAACTTTTACTTTTTAAAGAATTTTCAAGCTATTTTATAAGTTGTTGAAAAATATTTCAATCGAAAAAAATCGAGATTAGAAAAAATATCAAAGGTTCACTAAGCAATAAATAATTGTAGAACTGTATAGCCGCAGTTGACAAGCATTAGAAAATTATTATTAGATAAATCAAAACCTCTTGTTTTCCCAGGAGTTTATGATGCAATAACTGCAAGAATAGCCCAAAAAGTAGGCTTTGAAGCAATGTTTCAGACAGGATATGGAACATCTGCAGCGCTTCTTGGTATGCCAGATTATGGTTTCATAGGATCTACAGAGACAATTGAAAATGCAAGAAGAATATGCAAGTCAGTATCTGTTCCAGTCATAGTAGATGCTGATACAGGGTATGGTAACCCATTGAGCGTATGGAAACTTGTAAATGAATTAGAGTCAGTTGGAGCATCGGGTATATTTCTTGAAGACCAGAAGTGGCCAAAGAGATGTGGACACATGTCCGGCAAAGAAGTGATTCCAAAAGAAGAATATGCTGAAAAACTTCGTGCGGCAGTAGATGCTAGAAAAAATAAGGATTTCATAATTGTTGCACGTACAGATGCGCGGGCTACTGAAGGATTAGATGCTGCAATAGAGAGAGGCTTACTTTACAAAAAGATTGGGGCAGATGCCATTTTTGTGGAAGCACCAAAATCAATTGGTGAAATGAGAAAGATAGGCAAGGCAATCAAAGCTCCCCTAGTTGCAAACATGATAGAAGGGGGAGCAACACCCATTCTTTCAGCTAATCAGTTACACAAGATGGGATTTAATCTTATTTTATACCCATTATCAGTACTTTACGCAAATACATTTGCTACATTGAAAATTCTAAAAGAATTGAAAAAAACTGGAACAACTTTAAAGTTAAAAAAATCGCTGGTAAATTTTGATGAATTCAACAATATTGTAGATCTTTCAAAATTCAAAAAAATGGAAAATAAGTATTCAACAAAATAAGTGACAAAAAAGAAAAGAGTCGTTCAAGGTATCCTATCTAAGAGTTTGTTCGCTTTACTTCTATTTCTATAGTAGAAACATTCCTGGAG
>JBOGQV010000213.1:0-1710 GCA_050749145.1 Nitrosotalea sp.
GATGTAAAGTGCAACATGGGCTTGTTACTTGTAACAAAGGCAGAGACTCGCCTGCCTGCTTGTGTAAAACCAAGTACGGTTCCAATACTTGTTGGACGTGGCTGGGCACTAGATCAAGTGTTGCAAACAGTTGAAAATGTTGCAACAAAGTCGTCATCTTCACTCCAACTGTCCCTTTCAACAAATTCTTCTATCATCCAGTCAGGTCAAGCAATTGAAATTACTCTATCGCTTGATAATGTCAGCCCACATCTGCTGACTATACATCCTCAAAATAACTGGCCAATACAAGGACTTGATCTAGATGGCTGCTCAAACAGTCCAATGGGAGTTGCCATACTTGATGGATTTTATACTATGCAAAACATGTCTGATGGACACCCAATGGTATTTCATTTTCTTTATCCGTGCCCACCGTCTCTATCTGCTAAGAGTTTTACATTTTACCCAATGAGCAATAATGTTACAATAATTTGTGAGCCCGGAGACTGGGCCCCTTGTCAAAACTTGATACAAACCAAAGCAAGTGTAGCATACCATAGTTTCTTGCAAGATGGTAAATTCTTTGACTTTAACTCTGGGAACTATACTATAATTGCAGGAGATGAATGGGGCGATGCCGCAATACGACATTTCCAAGTAGTCAATTCAACTCTAACACACATGGAATATGATCAGCCTATTGTCACTCAAGCCTATGAGTTACATGGTGAAATAAACGACATCATGCCAGGTATGATACCTGGAAAACTTGCATCTAGTTCAACTGGAATTGCTATATCGCGTGGTGGAGGTTTAGATACATATGATAACGACAGTATCAAACTTGAACTAAACTATGGGAACACATCTGGTTCGCATGTGATATCTGCAACAGTGCAAAATTTAGGCAAGAAAACTGTTCATATTTATGATATTTTCATATCCGGATTTATTCCACTTACAAATGATGATCACTTGAATTTTGTTGTGGTCAGAGACGATCCGTATGTTGTTTCAAAAGATGATGCAATTCTTGAGCCTGGTGAATCTGTAACAAAGTATGTTGTAGGAAACTGGACTGTGGATGGGAAACTAGTTAATGGGTTTTCTGCAGGTACATCGTATTCATATGATGATCTTCAAAACTTTGATGGTATGACAAATGGGTATAGTATGTCAGTTCCTGTACAATGGGTGAAATGAAAACTCTACCTCTTTTGTTTATCATGCTTATAATAATTATTTTTCTAGGTTTTGAATTACAACCAGCTCATGCTGATAACACGCATGGAATATCAATTCAAAATATTACAGTACAACCGTATACCGTAAAAGTTGGAGATTCATTTATGGTCACTGCAACACTGGTCAACAATTCCACCATTCCAATAATCTTAGATGGTGGTACCTGTGTTCCCTTAGTCGAACATGTGCCATTTTTCACCATAATGCTTGATAATCATACTAAAATCAAGTCAAAAAACTTGAACTGTGCGGGGGTAGGCTTGTCTCAAATATTAAACTCTGGTAAAGAGATCACTGGCACTAGTCCTGATTCTACTTTTTTTTATATTGCTACAGAACCCGGAACTGCAAATGTTACTGTGACATTTTCATATCATGTAATAAACCAGACAGATCCTATGCAACCCAACATTGAGCATGCTATTTCAAAATCATTCCTATTTGATGTGCAAGATAACAACACTAATGTGATTCCACCTGAAC
>JBOGQV010000214.1:0-3119 GCA_050749145.1 Nitrosotalea sp.
GCTAATGATCATGCAAAATTGCAAAAAATGCGTAATTTTATAATCACTTGCATAGTAATGGTCCAATAATGATTACAAAGGAAGAACTAGATCAGATACTATATTTTGTCTCCAAGCGTTGGGTGGACATGAGCCGGGATGAAAAAAACAAGGCGTTTGAAAACATGCCGACAGACTTTTGGATGAACTCCATGGGTGGAACTGCAGGCCCAGGCAAGTGGGTAACAACTTTGATGTATACAGAAGATCCACAAGAAGCTGATTCCTTCAAAGAAGTTTTACTCAGATGGCAAGCAAAACACAATGCACCAAAGATGGGACCATCTGATCTGATCCAGATTGGAAAGAAGTAGTTATTATCTACAGAAGGTTTGAACGATATATTGTCATCAGAGTTTTCAGGTTCTGAAAATGAAATTCTTTTGAAACATTTTTCAAATGTTGACGACTCTGTATTTGCAATAATTAGTCCAAGACAAGTAGACAGGGGTGCTCTGATGTCAAGATATAGTAGAACTGACAAGAGCATGCGAAGAATTTTTCTAGACGAGTTTTCCCAAAATGAAAATCGCGGTGAAGAGTTTTACAATAAAGTTTTGCTTGAATACGGTGATGATTCAGTAGCAGAGCTTGGAGAGGCACAGATAGCAATAGAAGGACTGTCAAACATCGCAGTAAAAAAAATTGAAGACCGTAGAATTGGTTTGTCATATCTTGAAAAATCCTCAAGATATGTCGCATGGGATAAAAAAGTAAACGACGAGTACAAGTTTTACAGAGAACCAGAGATAATGAGCTCAAGGTATGCAGACATGTATCTTGACGCATGTAATCTTGATTTTGATGTGTATTCAAAAAATATCCAGACTACAATAGATTTCATGAAGGAACGAGAGCCAATTGAGAAGCAAAAGTTTCGAGACTCTACTGGAACAGACGTCTCATATTCTAAACTCAATGAAGATGAGGCAAAGTCTGCAACCAGAATTTACAATGCTACAATTCGGGCAAAAGCACTTGACATACTCAGAGGAATACTTCCCGCATCTACTCTTACCAATGTTGGAATTACAGGTAATGGAAGGGCGTTTGAATATTTGCTTACCATACTGTATTCTTCAGGTCTAGAGGAAGAAAAAATTCTTGCAGGAAAAATCCAGAGAGAGTTAAACACTACAATAAGATCATTCGTAAGACGAGCAGACGACATTCACGGCAAAGCCTTACAAAAATACCTAAACGATGTCAAGGCAAAATCATTGTCACTAGGTAAAAAATATCTCAAGGCAAAGAAAGGTGCAAGCCATCTTGCAGACTTGGTTGATTACGAACCAGAGAAAAAAGCTGAAGAGAAAATAATTTCTGCCATGTTATACGAGCAATCAAACGGAATGTCATATAGAGAAATACTCGGTCAAGTAAAAAAAATAAAATCTCAAAAGAGGAAAAAAATAATCAAGACACTTGCAGGCCTAAGACAAAACAGAAGACAGAGACCTTCACGTGCATTTGAAATGACAGACTACACATTTGATCTTCTTACAAACTTTGGAATGTTCCGAGACTTTCATAGACACCGGGTACTCACACTAGAGCGACAATTACTTGCGGCAAACCGCGGATACTTTATGCCAGATGAAATAAAACAACTTGGAATTAAAAAAGAGTTTGATGATTGCATGTACAAGTCAAAAGAAGTCTTTGATGCCATGAAGTCAAAGATGCCAGAGCAGGCCCAGTATGTAGTAAACTTTGCATACAACTACCCATATTTTATGAAACTAAATCTACGTGAAGCAGCACACCTAATTGAACTGCGAACTGTCCCCCAAGGACACCAGGATTACAGAAAAGCTGCACAAGACATGTTCAAGGCAATCAAAAAAGTCCATCCAAACCTGTCCAACATAATCAAGTTTGCAGACATGAAATCATACAGCCTTGAAAGACTAGAAGCAGAAAAAAGAATTGAAGAAAAACGTAAAAAACTTGCCTAGAGGCATAAAGTACAGACATGTCAGGACATAGTTATCACAACTAGGTTTAATGATTAAATATCAGAAACACAAAGTTAGTAGCATGAATTGTGGATGTGGAAAAGATGACAAGTGTATATCACCAGACTGTAATTGTGCAACTACAGGAATATGCACATGTGGTCCATCATGTCATTGTAGTTCAAACAAAAAATAGATTCAAAGTCTTTTACAAAAAACATTTTGCTACTTGATAGTCTTTTTGGGTTTTCCAAACACTTGATCTAATGTTCTAGGTTTACCGTCTTTGAATACATCTGAGCTACAATGTTTCATTGAAAAAGTTGCCATCTGCATTATGATTGATTTTAGTTCCTGTCCTTTTTCTGTAACAGTATATTCTATCTTGATTGGAGTTTGAGCATATACTTGTCTTTTAATCAGACCACTTTTTTCCATCTCGCGCAATCGTATAGAAAGTGTTTTTGGATTTATCCCCTCTACTGATTCTAGAAATTGGTTAAATCTTGTTTGATTCAAAATTATCATGTTGCGAAGTATGTGTATTGTAAATTTTTTACCAACAAGTCTGAACGTATTATCCACAGGACAGCACTTTATCTGGTCTGACATTTCTTTGAGTTCTTGAGGCATCAACTTACTAAAATCTCACTTACTTTCTATTTCGTCACTTTCCGATTTATATACTTACCTTTCTATAGTGACTATAAGAAAGTAATATGGAATGCAAATCAGGAACATGCAATACAGAAGAAGCAACATGCTCATGTACCTCTGAAATAGAATGCAATGACTGCGGTTGTGGAACAGTTGATCCTGTAGCACAATCAATGGAGTTATTGCACAAGGCATTTCATGATGCGCTGTACCAAGCACATGTAGAACGACTCAAAAAGAGAATTGATGCGGCATTTGGTCCTGCATTGGATAAAGCATCTGATGCAATGATTGAAACTGCAGCCAAGGTATGGCAATCAAATCTGGTACAGTCAGAGGCAAAAAAAGAACTCGAGTCAAAGTTGCAGAAAATATTTTCCGAAACAAGTAAGAGATAGACTACTCCCCAAAAAGCAGAAAATCTCAAGCTTTTATTTTTTTAATCTACATCAGACAGGATGTAAT
>JBOGQV010000215.1:0-5171 GCA_050749145.1 Nitrosotalea sp.
TATCCATGTATTGGATGATGGAATGCTTTCTTCTTTTACATCTCCTGTTCTTGGGTCTATTATTGAAATTTTGTCAATAGTATGCTGCGCAACCCAAAGATTATGGTACTTGTCAAATGCCATTCCATATGGCAAATTGTCTGGATTAGGATCAAGCTGTATTTTCTTAAATGTTTTGAGCAATGGATCAAATATTGATATTGCATGTCCTGTATGCTCTGAGATGTACACTTTTCCTGTCTGAGAGTCTATGATTATGGCAGTAGGGTCATCCATGGTGTAATTACCCGATGGTGCAAACTCTGTCACTTTATCATTTGAAATGTCAAGACTTGCAATTTTTCCAATTCCTTCTGCTATCCATATCTTGCCTACCGTATTGTCAATTGTCATTCCTAGTGGGTCTGATTTGTCTGGTAATTTTATCGAGTCAAATTTTGCTGTATTGATATTAAATTTCAACATCTCTGCTGCAAATGTATTCAAGTTTGTTGATGAGATCCAAATGGTGTCATTTTTGTCAATTGCCATGCTTGTAAGAATTCCTTGGTCTGGGATTGGATACTCTTTGTTTGAGTTGTCATCTGGATTGTAATTCCCTAGTATCTTTTTTGTATAGTCGATATACCACAAGGTATCATGAGAGTCTAAAGCTGAATATATCATGCTGTTTAATCCCTCAATTTTATGTTCGGTGTATTTTTTTGTATCTAGATCAAAATCAAGTATATTGCCACTGTTGGGAGTGGTATCTCCGACCCATATCTTGTCCCTGTTACTATCGTATACTGGGTATCTCGGAGTACTGTTATTTCCTGGGGTCTTGTATTCACTTATGTCTACTTGCAAATTGGCTAATTTTGGTTTTACAAACATGTTGTAAGAATATACTAGGTCAAGAGAATTTTCTTTATTTTGTATTCCCTCGACTCTTACAGTCCAGTGACCTGCAAATCCAAAATCAGTATTGGTGGTAAATGTTCCGGTATCTGTCTTGTTTGTGTCGATAGTAATCGGACCTATTCCACTATCAGTTTGGGTGAGTTTTAGCTGGGCTGATTTCATGTCTATTGGGTTCTTGTTCGAGTCCAAAAACGATATCACAAAATCATTACTTCCAGTTGCAAATGGGTTCATGGTTAGCACTATTCTGCTCCCATTTTCAATAAATCCTGTTTGTGATAATCCTTGAATGCTGGAATTATCATTTGTGGTCAATGCGAACACTTTGTTCTGCAATGACTGCAATTGGTTCTGAAACTCACTTGATGGTAGACCTGAATCTACTAGGACTGCAACAGATGCAATTAATGCAATACCAATCAATGCCTCGATTTTTATGCTTGTATCAAATCTGGAAATGATTGGTCTTGCATCTATTGTAGTATTTTTTATTGCGGTATTTCTTGTGGCCTCATTTGCAATCATGGAATGTGACTTGCTTCCGGAAAACATTTGGTGATATCCACCAAATGCTATCATGGCAGCAGCCAGTGAAAGTTTGATTATGAGAACTTTACCATAAAAAGATGCTAGTGTTAATGCAAGATTATTTTCTAGAACATACAACAAAAATGGTCCTGTTATTACAACTGCCCCGAGTACTGTGATTACAAGTATTGTGAATCTTGGGATCAGGAGAGATATGGTAGAAAGACTAAGGTTGGAATCTGTAATCTGTTTTATCTGTGGCATTACAACAAATGCCAAATATATTATTCCGCCAATCCATAATGCTGCAAATACATTGTGACAAAAATCAAGCAATAATGGAATTATCTGGCCTGTAGCTGCACCATGGCTTATTAGACTTGTAGTTAATAGCACTGAGAAACTCAAACCGAGCAATACTATGGTGTGTATCCGTGGGATGAGTGCTACTGTCTTTTTTGATCTTTGGTACATTACAAACGATAATCCTAGTAATGCTGATCCGGCGATCATTCTTAGTACCCACATGTTTCCAAATTTTGTGGAGATTGCGTCCAATATTCCTGCATTTATAGAAAAAGCCTGTACTATTATCATTGCAAAGCCTGACGCCAATATGATGATTGATCCTATTACCGCCATCTTTGTCATGGCATTGTCTATGCTGACTCTGGTCTGAAATATTGAATCTCTGAATTTGGGTATTCTGGATATGGGGCCCCATAACCAAAGAGATGATGCAGCAATGCCTGCTACCATGACTTGTCCTACAAGTGATGGGAATCTTGCTATTGCTTCTGGTATTGAAACCTCTTGATAGTTATTTGATGTCAGATCACTTGTAACGCTTTTTGGAACATCCTGTCCAACTCCAAAAGCAAATGCATCTTCTGTGACATGGCCATCTGTTTGGTCTAAAACTTTTGTTGATATTGTATATATGCCATTTTTGAGATTTGATGGAAGTGACACGCTTAATGATAATTGATTTCCGTTAATGTAGTGCTGATCATTTTCTTGAATCTGCTTACCGTCTGAATCCAACACTTTTACTTCACTATATCTTATGTCTATGGGATCATTGAAGTAAACATCTACTTTGGATGGTGGTGATGCAAGTGATTGTGAAGGTGCAGGATCACTTTTTATTACAAATGCATGTGCATACGAATTGGGAATGTTTGGAATTATTATGACTGATGAAATTACTAGAATAATCATAACTGCAAATAATTTGTTTTTATTGCTTGATTTGATCATTTGATATGCACTACATTCTATGATTTACTATATTGCTCTTGCTCAATTTGTGGTACAATTATCGAATAGCAAATACTGTTATCTGTGATCTAATTTTTTAAAGTATTATTTTTGTTCGAAGGTTGTACTACAAGACTTTTAAATGAGATATCACTCAATGAGATATCGTGAATAGCAAGTTTGTAGCATTATTACTAGTCGGAATTATCGCTTCAGGATTAATCTATACTCATCCTGCATACGCTCATAATTTTGGTGGTGACGAAAGTGCATCGTGGTTGGCTAAAGTCTCTGAAATAAAAACTGAAGTTACTAACGTTGCAAAACATGTGGGAGAAAAGGACACTATTGACTATTATTCTGATGCACTAGGTGAATATTGGAATTCTAATGATACTAGGGAAATGGGAGAGCGAAATGCTTTGTTAGCACAAGAAATTCCATCTACGATTAATGCTACATTGGATGATGCTAGTGCAGGAGATCAAAGTAAGGTAAATGATGATATTACAAAACTAAATGGTTATCTCGATGAATCAATTCCAGTTCGAGTTGACAAAGACAAACTGGATAACTCTACTGTGCAAGCATTAGCGGTTACATTTGTGCTAAAAGAGGCTTTGGAAAAATATGGTGATGCTATAAATTCTACCGTGGACTTGAACGACATGTCTCAAATGGGGAGCATGTCTGACAACAACATGTCAAGCGGCAGTATGTCTGGTGGAAGTATGTCAAATATGGCTACCGTTGTAGATGCCGATGCTTATGAGAATTCTCTTTCGCTTGCAACTACTGCACAACAAATGTTCAGTGATATAGTATCCAAGAATCCTGATGTTTCAGATAACTCTAAGATAACTAGTGGTCTCACAAAACTAATCCAAGATATAACTAACAAGGCAGATGGAAATACTGTCATGATGGATGTGCACGTAGGTATTCATCCAACTTTAATCACATCTTACCATATTCAAACTACTGCAGAACCAGCTGTGCCTGAATTTCCACTACCTGCACTCTTGAGCGTAATATCTATTGCAGGTGTAGTAGTAGCAACTAGATTCAAGTCACATCTGAAATTCTGAGCGATAGTCATATGACTAGACCGCTACGACAAATTTTTGTCACTGCAGCACTTCTATCACTTGTTGCAACAATTGCATTCATGTCTCCACTTGGGGTAAAACCGGCCGAAGCGCACATCACTAAGGTCTTTGGTAATTACATAGTTCAAGTTGGGTGGAATGACGAACCTGTGTATACTGGTTTGGTTAATGGTGCACAGGTGACCATAAAGAAAGGGAGTGGTGATACGGCACAACCTGTAATTAATGCCATTAAAGACTTGCAGATATCTGTCAAATATGGAACTATTACAAAACCTCTTGATTTTCTTCCAAGCTCTACTGTCGATGGTCAATATTATGCTCCTCTGATTCCAACAAGGGTGGGAACGTACAGCCTTGTCTTAAAAGGTAATGTGGCAGATCAAGCAATTGATGCAGAAATTCCATTGGATGATGTTGCAAGTGTTGACGCTTTGAATTTTCCATCTTCGACTGGCTCATCATCTGGTACCTCTGTAAATATGGACCAAATGGGTACCCTGGTAAATCAATTGACAAGTGACATTGAGGACGCAAAAAATAATGCAGATGCTGCATCAAAAAGTGTCTCAAATGTTGTTCAATCATTCCAAGATGTCAAAAATACAACTGATAATCTATACATGATAAGTATGACTGGCATAGGTATTGGAATTGCTGGAATTGTAATTGCAGTGATTGCAGTTACACGTAATAAACAGCAAAACTAATCTTAAATTTTTTTTATACCGTATACACTTGAATCTATATTCTAGATGATTTGTAAATTATGTTATTTATCAAAATAATAACTTGATAAAAATTAGGTGCTATCTTTTAAAATAATAATTAGTTATTTTAAATTCATGATCATCATGTGCAAAAATTAGTACATTCGTTAATTGTACCAAGGATCTTAAATCATGTAAACGCTACAAACAAAGTACAAAAAATGATCAAGAAAAATTCTGTGTTATTGTTGGGAACAATTTCGATTTTGTTATTGTCTGTATCTGTTTCGTCAGTGTATGCTACCAATTCGATGTCTGGAAACATGAATGGTATGACTCATACTGCCAAAATTTGTTTTGGAAAACCAACCCGAAATAGTAATTGGTCAAATTGTGACATGCGATACATGGATCTAACATTTGCGAATCTATCTGGAATTAATCTCTCGGGTGCCAATCTTCAAGGAGTGCGATTGTATGCTACTAATCTCTCAGGTGCAAACCTTACTGGAGCAAATCTGCAGTCTTCAAATCTGAATAATGCTAATCTGGCTGGGGCAAATTTGATTGGGGCAAATCTCAAGTATATTGATTTTTACCATGCTAACCTTTCTAATGCTAATCTCCAAAATGTAGATTTTACTGGATCAAGATTCCCAAC
>JBOGQV010000216.1:0-11019 GCA_050749145.1 Nitrosotalea sp.
ACATCAGGTGATGGATGATGTTTTACAACCATTCCAAGTACTGCATCATACAATGGGGCCTTTTCTGCCAATTTCTTGACATCGCCGCCTTCAGCGTATGCTTCGTAAATATCCTTGAACGAGATTCCTTTTTTCTTCATTACATCTGCATTAAATCCCCACTTGTCCTTTGCAGAACCAAATGAGACACTTCCGTCCTGAATGCTTACCTTCCATTTTTCTTTATACTCAGGTTCTGCGTAAATGTCAATTAATCTATTAAAGTTGGTAATAATTTCAAGCAACCATTCTTGCATTTTTTCTGGAGGTAATCTTAACTCCTTTATGAGACGGTCAATTTTGTTGATATACAAAACAGGTTTTACTCTTTCTTCTAATGCCTGACGAGTTACAGTTTCTGTTTGTGTCATGATACCTTCAACGGAATCTGATACTACAACTGCGCCGTCAATTGCTCTAAGACTTCTTGTGACTCTACCAGTAAAGTCAATGTGTCCTGGAGTATCTATCATATTGATTACATATTCCTGCTCATTTTGTTCATAAAGTAAAGTAACGTTTGCTTGAACGATTGTCATCTGTCTGTCTTGTTCAAGTTTCATGGAATCAAGTGCAAGGGCTTGGCCTGCAACAGAGGGACTGATGATTCCACTTGAAGCTAAAAGACTATCACTCATAGTTGTCTTGCCGTGGTCTACGTGGGCAATGACTCCAAAATTACGAATGTTCTTTTTGTTACCAATAATGCTTAAAATTTGATCTGTTGCCTTGAATTTCATGGTTTAGCTAAATCCTTTTCTAGCCGCTATTAAACGTTTAGAAGAATTATAAAAAAAATCAATGGATCATGGAAGATCTAGAATTTAATATTTTTTCATCTGAGATCTAGTTTTGGTTTTGTTATAACAATATGACAAAAATTTCAGACATTGTCAAAATCATAATTTTCAAGACATTGTCTTACTGCAATATCTGAAATTATGATGACATAGAAACTTGATTTTTATTATAGGCATAAAAACCACCTTTCGTGGATATTACTATAGGACACACACCAGATGCAGACGATGCTTTCATGTTTTATGGAATGCTAAGTGGAAAAGTTACTTCTCCCCACTTTAACGTAAAACATGTTGTAGAAGATATAGAAACTCTGAACAAGCGTTCCTTAACACATGAGCTTGATGTTACTGCAGTTTCTGCTCATGCTTGCGCATATCTTGATAAATATACAATATTGAGAAGCGGAGGAAGTTTTGGCAAAGGTTACGGGCCAATTGTAGTTGCAAAACAAGACCTAGATATTGAGAGATTACGAAAATCCAAGATTGCAATCCCAGGAAAACTTACTTCGGCATTTCTTCTTTTAGAATTAATGATTGGCAAGTTTGATCATATCGAGATGAAATTCAGCGATATTCCAGATGCCGTTGCAGACGGTACAGTTGATGCAGGGCTTGTAATACATGAAGGACAGATTACATATGATCAAAAAAATCTAGTAAAGTTACTTGATGTTGGTTCATGGTGGAGAGACAGCACCGGGGGATTGCCAGTTCCACTAGGAGTAAATGTCATGAGTAATCATTTTGGAATTGAGACAATCAAAAAGTTTGACGAGTTCTTTCGTGAATCAATAGTATACGGCATGGCAAGACCTAGTGAAGCGCTAGACTATGCAATGCAGTATGGAAGAGGCCAGTCAAAGGAGACAATCGACAGATTTGTTCGAATGTATGTAAACGATGTCACAATTGAAATGGGTGTACTAGGAGAGCAATCAATTAGAAACTTGTTCAAGTTTGGAATAGAAAAGGGTCTTGTTCCAGAGTTTGAACTTCGCATAGCTTAAGTTATTTACTACTCGTCAGAAATTAGTTTAATGGACAAACGTGTCTTTGCACTAGGCATTGCAATGTTAGTTGGAGGTTTTTCAGTTTATGGATATCTAAATGAGAATGTGCCAACAGGAAAAACAGACATGTCAGATGCTGAGATAAACGCACTACATGAAGCCGAAGTTGTCAATGCAGGATTGAGCAACATTGCAGGACTTGTGGGAGGACTAGGCTTTTTCATTTTGCTCATAAGCATCGGCCTGAAACGTAGAAAGAAGGGCGGTGAAGGAAAGCCAGTTACACAAAAGCCTGCAGAGATTTAGAATTTTTTTAAAACGTTGAAAAACGTATCTCGTTGAGCAGGCTCTCGTCCAATTTCTTTAATCATATTTGCAAGTTCTACTATGGAAGAGTTTGTTCCCTTGCCTGCTGCCTTGTAAATTTCCTCAGAAAATGCAGTACCCACCAAGTCATTTCCGCCATATGTGAGGGCAACCTGTGCAAGCTTTTTGCCAAGTGCAACCCAGTATACCGAAATGTTGTCTAGACTATTTGCAAGCATCAGTCGTGATACGGCAGTCACTCTAAGATCATATGTAGATGCACTCTCAGAGGTCACCAATCCCTTCTTTTCAAGTTCAGTATTATCAAGACTAAACTTTAACGGTATCAGTGTAAGAAATCCCTTGGTTCTCTTTTGGACTTCGCGTATCTTTACCAAGTGATCAATTATGTGTTCAGGTTTTTCAATATGTCCAAACAACATTGTGACATTGCTTTTAATTCCAAGATTGTGTGCTTGTTCTATAGTGTCAAGCCATTCTTGTCCAGAGCACTTGCCACGAACTATTTTATTTCTAACATCAGGATGAAATAATTCAGCACCTCCACCAGGCATTGTATCAAGACCAGCAGTCTTTAGCCTAGTCAAAACTTCTTTAACAGAATTTTTTGTCAATCGTGCAATGAAAAAGACTTCGGCTGCAGTAAGTGCCTTGATATGCATTTCAGGATGACTTTTTTTTATTGTCTTGAACATTTCTTCGTAATATTCCAGTGGAAGTTCAGGATGAAAACCGCCGACAATGTGTACTTCGGTTGCACCCAGGTTCTTGGCTATTGCGACACGCCCCTCAATGTCTTTTGCAGATAATGTATAAGCATCAGATTCTGTCCCCTTTCTGTAAAATGCACACATTTGGCAACTTGCAGCGCAAACATTTGTGTAATTCATGTAGTATGATGCTGCAAAGGTGACCTGCGGTCCAACACTTTTTTGTCTAACCAAGTCTGCTGCGGCACCAAGCATGTAGAGATTGTCATAAGACATTAGTTCCATTCCGTCATCATAGGTGAGTTCTTCTCCTGCAATGGCTTTCTCAAGTGCCTTAGAGTCCTTGACTAGTTTTTCTAGCATGATACCACATGAATTTTGTATCAATATAAAATTAACAGAGATTCGCTAGATTATTAGATGTCAGTAGAACCATATTTTTCATGAAATTGCACCATATTGGCATTGTAGTAAACAGTATTCAGGAATCTGCAGGTGAGCTCAAAAACTATCTCAACTTTGAGACAACTAGTGCAATAATGCCAGTTGGTAGCCAAAAAGTCAACATCTGCCTCTTAAAAGTAGGCGATCCATTCATAGAATTGATAGAGCCTTCGTCTTCAGACTCTGCAATAAGCGAGTTTGCAAAATCAGGAGGCGGAATACATCACCTATGTTTTGAGGTAAAAAATCTCGAATCAGAATTAGAGTCATTTTCAAGAAAAGGTGCAACCATTCTGGTAAATCCCGTCAAGGGTTTTGATGAACGTCGTATTGCATTTGTGGATCTTAATACAAAAAATACAAAGTGTGGCCTTGTAGAACTTTTGGAAATAATATAATCTAGTTAATGGGTAATTTCAGGCCAGACCTGTACGAGATTGCAATGATAGCAACTATTGATACAATCAAGGCAAGTGATGCAAGCGGACCAAACTCTGGGACAAATGTTGTACTCTTTGAGAAAACAATTGTATGATTTCCACTCTGACCTTCTTGCCATGTCATGTATACAACATTTCCTAATGCGGCCATATCATTTTCATATGACTCTTTTTTAGAATTGCTCAAGTTTATAGCATTTTCAAATGTTGCACCGCCGTCAGTACTTTTTGTAATCAGAACGTCAAATTTTCCAGGGCTGCTATCTACCCAGCTTACATAGATATTTCCATCAGATGCAATTTTTGGCCACCCAGATGGACCAAAGTTGTTGCTCAGGTTTATTGGCTTGTCAAAAGTATCTCCGTTGTTACTGCTTTTTGCAAAATAGACATCATAGTTTATGCCAGTCATTGTCTGTGTCCATGTGACATAGACATTATTTTTCCAGACTGTAAACTGTGGATATCCCGAGTCGCCTTTTAGATTACTAATGTCAATAGGTGCTGCAAATGTGTCTCCACCATCAGTGCTTTTTGCAAAAAAGATATCATAATTTCCAGATGTGTTGTCCATCCATACAGCATACAGGTTATTTCCAGATACAACAACTTCTGGCGTTCCAGATTGTCCTGTGGTTGTGCTTATGTCAACTGGGACATGAAATGATGCGCCAGAATCACTGCTCTTGCTTAGAAACACCTCATAGTCACCTCTGCTGTTATCTTCCCATGCAAGATAGACTTGATTTCCATCTGCAGACAATTTTGGAATTCCAGAATTTCCAATGTTGTGAGTTACATGCAATGGAGCATCAAACGTGCTTCCTTGGTCATCACTTTTTGTAAATATTACATTAGTGGAATTGTCAGCTGATTTTTCAATCCATGACGAGTATACATGGTTCCCAGAGAGTGCAATTTGTGGGAATGCAGAAAGTTGCGATGCATCACTGATTGTAATTGGTTTTTCAAAACTAGTACCGCCATCTAGACTCTTTGTCATCAATATGGTTGAGGTACCAGAAAGTGATGATTGCCATATTACATAGATGTGATTGTCATTTTCTACAAATTGTGGGTAACTTGATTGGCCATTTGCCGCACCAGATAAATTAATCGGACTGCCAAACGTATTTCCACCATCAGCACTTTTTGAAAAAAAGACATCAGACCTACCAAGACTAGATTGAGTCCACATTGCAAAAACGCCATCACTTGATACCAGTACATGTGGCAATTCAGAATCGGCTGAAACTTGGCTAAGATTTACAGCATCAGTAAAGCCAGGTGTCTGCACTTGGGCAAAACTAGAACCAACTCCTGCAAGTATAGACAGACCTAAAATTATTGCAATCAGAATTTTCATATAGTTATCACAAATTGCCAATATAATACAGTATTCACAAGGTGATTATGTCAAGTCAGCCTTGTCAACAATGAGATTTAGTTCTACTTGGTCTTTTGTGTTAACAGCATTTGTAAGATGAGTTGTCAAAATTACCAAGTGTTCAGTGCCACCAATTGTTAATTTTGTTTTGATTATGATGGGTTTAAAATCTGTGCTTGGTCCAAGCATGAGTTTTGGAATCTCCCCAGTAATGGACAGGTCCTGGGTAACTGCCTTGATCTTGTATGCCATGACATCTGTAAAGTATACTCCTCCTCGAGTTGTTGGTTTTCGCACAGGAATTGTAGATTTGACGATAGACACGCTCTGAATTTGATATGATTTTTCTTCAATGTCCATAGAAAATGCCAAATTTTTCTCCTGAGATAATCGTACCATCAGGTCTTCGTTTTCCAACATTTACAGATCATTTAAAAAATCAACTACTAAAAATCTTCTGCTTGATATCATGTAGATACTTTTACAACCTAGATTTCTATACAGCATATCGGTGAAAAATTATGAAACGGATGCAACGTGGCATTATCATAACGGCACCAAGCATCCAAACGGAATGTTACTCAACAGGTTTCATGTATTTCATCCATCCCACAGACCTACACCTTACAAGATTTACAAAAACGCGCCAAATGTCAGTTTACCACTAGATAAAAATTCATTAGGTATTTCTGCACTTGATGCAATTTCGACCATATGCAATGTTAATGATGATACAACCTTTGATCTTGCAACTCTTGCCAGAATTCTTTATTTTTCATCAGGCATCACAAAGAAAATAAAATTTCCAGAGCCTCTGGGAGAAGTAGATTTTCGTGCAGCATCTTGTACTGGCGCGTTGTACCATATTGAAATTTACATCGTTTGTTCTGACATTTCAGGACTTGATGCAGGAGTATATCACTTTGATCCAAAACACATGAAACTAGATACAATACGACTGGGAGATTTTAGAAAATTTGTCATAGATTCAACTGCAGATGAACCGTTTGTAGGCCAGTCCCCAATCATGTTGATCTTCACAGATGTATTTTCAAGAAATTCCATAAAATACCAATCACGTGAATACAGACACACATTCTGGGACTGTGGAACAATTCTTGCAAACACACTTGCCATCACATCCATCCATGGCATTCCCTCAAAGATTGTCACAGGCTTTGTAGATTCCCAGATTAGCCAATTGTTGGGGTTAGACATCAAAGAGGAAGCACCTATTGCAATTTTGCCACTAGGCATTACAAGTCAAGAGGCATCAGAGCATACCACACTAGCAGATGTCAACCTAGAAACAGTCGCATCAGACTATGAGATAGAATATCCAGAAATTAATGCCATGCAAGAGTCATCTTGTCTTTTAACCAGAACAGATGTCTCATCATGGAGACATCAGATTACAAGAGAACCCAAAGACTCTACAAAACTAATCCCACTTGCAGAAAGTACCAAGTCTGAAGAATCACTAGAGCAGACAATAATCAAGAGAGGCTCTACAAGAAAGTTTTCACTTGAACCCATAACATTTGAACAATTGTCAACTATACTTTCCAAGACTACGTCAGGCATAGATGCAGATTTTGTCAGTCATAGTTTCCTATCCGACATTTACATAATTGCAAATGCAGTGGACGGATTAGAATCCGGTTCATATTATTACGTAAAAGAAAAAAACTCTTTAGAACAGTTACGTAAAGGCAATTTTAGAAACGCGTCAGGCAATTTAGGACTAGACCAAGATTTACCATATGATGCAAGTGTCACAATTTTTTTCATGACAGACCTTGATAAAATTTTAAAACAGTTTGGAAACCGTGGATATAGAGTTGCCCAGCTTGATGCTGCAATAACTGGAGGCAAGATGTATCTTGCATCATACGCCCTAGGGCTTGGTGCAACAGGGCTTACATTTTATGATGACATTGTGACCAATTTCTTTTCCCCTCATGCAGAAAACAAGGAGACCATGTTTTTAATAGCAATAGGAAAAAAAGAAAAACCTACTTAGAGTCATATTTCATTTTAAAAAACAACCAGTTTTTTTCTTCTTGTTCAAAGTGCACAAGACAATATTTTCCCCGCAATCTAGCACCATGTATGTTTACTATAATTTTTTTCTCATGATTTTCTACGATATCAAAAGTTCCCTTGTCCCAAGTTTTGACCTTGCCTGCGCCATAATTTCCCTCAGGAATTTGTCCCTCAAACATGGCATATTCTATTGGGTGATCATCAACTGATATTGCCAAACGTCTTTCACCAATTTTTTGAGGCGGCTCCTTTGGCAAGGCCCAGCTCTTCAGTGAGTTATCCATTTCAAATCTAAGATCCCAGTGCAGTTTGGATGCATGATGTTCCTGGATTACATAGACAGGCCTTTCCAATTGAGAAACATCATATTTTTTGACAATATCACTGCAAAAGGATCCAGATGGCTCGTCTTCCACGGTACAATATAGTGATTGTTGTATTAGAAGAATTCTGAATGCTTATATTTTTACCACCTAGTTCAAGATGAGTATGCATTCCAAGACAAGGTACATCATACTTGCCTTGCTGATTTTGATACCATCAATTGTAAACTTGGGTGTACCGATATACAACAGAGATTCGCCGGAATTATTTGGTATGCCATTTTTCTATTGGTTCCAGATGTTTTGGCTTGTAGCATGTACCGGATTTTATCTTGGATATTCTAAACTAGTGGAGAAAAAGGCATGATTAGTTCGGATATAATTATTGTATTTGTTTCATTGTTTATCGTATTCATCGGATTAGGATTTTACGGCAAGTATTGGAGAAGGGGTGATCTAAACCATGTACACGAGTGGTCTTTGGCAGGAAGAAAACTTGGAACAACCCTAGTTTTTTTCCTCATCGGTGCAGACTTGTATACAGCATATAGTTTTGTAGCAATTCCTTCAGGAGTCTTTGCAAAGGGTTCTCTATACTTTTTTGCAATTCCATATGTCATGCTAACGTTTGCCATAGCACTTGTTGCAATGCCTAGACTTTGGACACTTGCAAAAGAAAAAGGATACATCACAGCATCAGATTTTGTAAAGGACAGGTTTAGCAGTAGAACACTTGCAATCATGATTGCAATCACAGGAATTGTCGCAGAGTTACCATACATTGCATTGCAGATAGTTGGCATGCAAGCGGTTCTTACCGTAATGCTTGCAGGATATGTAAATGCACAAATTGTTCAAGAGATTTCACTTCTTGTTGCTTTTGTAATTCTAGCTGCTTTCACATATACAAGCGGACTGCGCGGTGCAACCCTGACTGCAATCTTCAAGGATATCCTAGTGTGGATAACTGTAATCGCTGTAATAGTAATAGTACCAATCAGCATAGGAGGATTTGGGAATGCATTCAAGGCTGCAAGTAGCAGCTATGTCACATTACCAGAAAATCTAGTTCCAGCATATGCAACACTCATCCTAGGAAGTGCACTTGCACTATACCTTTATCCACATGCAATAAGCGGGGTTTTGAGTGCCCAGAGTGCTCAAAAACTTCGCAGTAGCACCGCGCTATTACCCCTCTACGGAATTGGTCTTGCAATACTTGCACTAATGGGAATACTAGTCTATGCAGTTCCTAGTGCAATGCATTTCTTGTCTGGATTTCCTGAGAGTTCACGTGGAATACTGGTTGTTCCTTCACTTATCCTGTATTCCCTTCCAAGTTGGTTCTCAGGAGCTGCTCTGCTTGGAGTCTTTGTTGGAGGTCTAGTACCTGCAGCAATCATGGCAATGGCCCAGGCAAATCTTTTGACTAGAAACATCATCAAGGAAATAAAACCAAACCTCTCAGACAAGTCAGAAATTAGAATAACAAAGGCAGCATCAACTGTCTTCAAATTTGTAGCTCTAGGGTTCGTGTTTTCAGTTCCTGCAACTTATGCAATATCATTACAGTTGCTTGGAGGAATATTGATTGCACAGATTTTACCTGCAGTATTTTGCGGATTGTATGTAAAATCACTAAGAAAGACACCGCTGATAATAGGCCTGCTTGCAGGAATAATTTCTGGGATACTAATGGTAGAGTTTACAAACAGTTTTGGTCAATTGACATCATCCCTACTAAAAACTACTTTTGGTCCAATATACATTGCAGTCATAGCACTTGGAATCAATCTTGCAATATCATTTGGTGGAAGCATGATACAGAAACAAATTGATGTTAAAAAAGATTCAGCGCAATAAAACAATTATAAAAATTTAGAAAATGGTTGTACGATTACTCGTATTCCATCAGTTTCTTTTCTTCTAACAATGTGTGAAGATTGTGGACTGCACGATAAACTTCGGCTTCCTTCTTTGTTCCAGTACATACTAGTTTTCCAGAGGCAAAGATGAGAACCACGGAACGTGGGTCAAGCATTCTGTGTATCAAACCTGGAAATTGTTCCGGTTCATACATACTTCTTGGAAGACTGCGTGCGGCTTTTTCCAAGTGAACTTTACCGCCAAGGCTAACAGAAGCTACGATGTTTTGAATTGTAATTTCTGGATTCTTTTTTATTTTTATTTTGCCTTTTCGAAGTCTTTGTACTACGGTGTTTACAGCATTTACTGCTGCTTCTTCGGATTTTGAGCCAGTACAAACCATTTTACCTGAGCTGAAGATCAATGTTGCAGTTTTTGGAGACTTTAATCTAAAAACCAGACCTGGGAATTGTTCAGGATGATATTCAACGTCCGGGAATTCTTTTGTAATTGCTACGAGATCAATTTTTTGGTCTACTGAAGCAGAGGCAACCACATTTACGATGTCGACAATCGGTTTTGTTTGCGGCATTTAAATAGGTTATAAATTGGTACCATATATAACCAATTACATAACTACCGTGACTGGAAAGGTAAAAGATCTTACAGTATGGTTTCAAAACTCGATCTGAAAATTGATCGTCAATTTTACATCTAGATAATTTCCCAATTAGGTTCAAAGTTATCAAGACAACATGTTTTCTACAAACTTGATCTACAAAGTGTAATGAATAGCAAATACGTGATCATATCCAGTATACTTTTTTTGATTGTAGGATTAGACAATGCGTTTGCATGGACAGAGTATCAACCCGTGATATTTGTCGGAGACATGTCACAGATCTATTCAAAAATGCCAGCCTTTCACGGTTACACACAAGAGTTTCTCACAAGCACAGTTATCAAACAAGTCTGTCAGGATGCAAGCCAAGACGGCGTCACGCTGGACTATTGCAAGTAATCAGGATTTTCAAATCATACCAAGATAATCAAATCAGACATGTGAGATGATAAAATACGTCTCATGAAAATTTCATGGTATATATTTTGGCAAAAAACCTTTCAATATTAAATGCGTTCAGATAATCCCCATGGAAAATCCGGAGATGATGAACATAGAAGTTCTGAGATCTCAAAAATAAAAAATGAAATGGAGAATGCAGACAAGATATTTTACAAAGAACTCTCAAGCAAATACTTTCTTTTAGATAAATTCAGCATAGAACAGTTAAGAGACATGTGTCAGAACTTGCTTGGGAGAGGCCCAGATATGGAATATTATGAAGACAGGGCTACAAAAAAGACAAAGGAATTACCCCAATACAAAGAAGATTACATACATTTTGTCATAGAGGAATTTCGATTTTCTGAGATTAAAGATTATGCACTAGAAAAACACATAGTTACTAGCCAGTTTTTTGAAAAATAATAGGCACAAAACTACTTGTTTTGGACAGATAAATCAAGAAATTTTGTTTTTGTCACATACCCATCAGATGCACTAATTCCAACAGTGTAATTTCCAGGCGATATTTTATCACAGTCAATAAGCAATTTGACC
>JBOGQV010000217.1:0-12596 GCA_050749145.1 Nitrosotalea sp.
CCTTTGGGTATATCTTGTGTTCCTGTTTCAAGATTTTTTTGGCGATACTCTCTTCAGTATCTGTGTCTTTTATTTTTACAATTGCTTGTAAAATTATGGGACCTGTATCTACTCCTTCATCTACAAAGTGAACTGTACAGCCAGAATATTTTACGCCGTATTCAAGTGCTTGTCTTTGAGAGTGTAATCCTGGAAATGATGGCAGTATGGCTGGATGGATATTCAATATTTTTCCCTTGTACTGCCTGATAAATTCAGGACTCATTATTCTCATAAATCCTGCAAGGCATATGAGGCCATTTTGTGGTGTGACCTTGTATTTTTCCAAGACTGATACCAGTTTAGAATCGTATTCCCAATTTCCTCCCTTGAGGCCATTGCTCTCAACGACTTCGGTCTTTACGCCTAGTTTTTGCGCAATGTCAAGGCCTTTTGCATCAGGTTTGTTTGAAATCACTAGTACTGGTTTGATTGGGATTTTATTTTTCTTGATAGACTTTAAGATATTTTCCATGTTGCTTCCTCTGCCTGAGATTAATATTGCAAGATTTAACATACTTGATTTTATGCTGATATGAATAAACACTTTACTAATTTTAATTGAAGATCAATAGATCGGTGTTTAATCCATTATACCAGATGTTGTGCTGGATTAATCTTGCAATTTATATCCAATCTGATGGGCACAAATCTCAAATTGAGTTCAAAAGTTCGGATGACAACAAATGGAATAGTAGTAATGCATGGTGACAAGACAATCAACCTTGATCCAAAACGCGGAACTGGAAACGGAATTAGTTTTGTATCACACGCACATTTGGATCACCTACATAATCAAAAAGGACAGGGTATACTCATTGCTTCAAGACAGACAACTGAGATTGCAAAACTTCGAGGCTATTTGATTGAAAACTCTGTTGAAGAATATGAGAATTTTTCCATGATTGACGCAGGTCATATACTTGGGGCAAAGGGGCTCTTGTTTGATGATCTATTTTACACAGGTGATATTTCGATTCGTGACAGGGGATTTATGAAAGGCGCAATGGCTCCAAAATGTAAAACGCTGATTACTGAATGCACGTTTGGCATGCCAGAATATGTATTTCCTACAATTGATGATACTGTCAAGCTGGTAAATGAAATTATTTCAGAACTATATGGGAAAGGAAAACCCGTCATTTTGCTTGGATATGAACTTGGCAAGGCACAAATTCTCTCATATTTGTTTTCTCACTGGCAACCATATTATCATGACTCTGTAAAAAAAGTCAATGACTTGTACAGAAAGTTTGGTGTACCTCTTAACGAGTCAATCGGACACACGGAAGCTGAATCAAATGGACTTCTTGAGAAAAAACCTTGGCTTATGATTGCACCAAACATGAGTGGAAGAAATGCCTTTGTCAAACACATGAAGTCAAAATATGATGCAATAACAATTGGATTTAGTGGGTGGGCCCAGTCTTCTAGATTTTCTTTTGCACGAGGACATGATTATTCAATTCCACTAAGTGATCATTGTGACTATAATGAATTGGTTGACTTGGTAAAGAGATGCAATCCTGAGAAAATCTATACCGTTCATGGATTTGTCGACGAGTTTGCTGCAGACCTTGTCAAGATGGGTTATGATGCACAACCATTACGTGAAGGCTCTATTGATGATTACATGTAAAATGATTAACTGATTTTCTTACGGTACTTTTGTTTATTAGTGATGGAGTCGTAATAAGTATGGAAGACTACACATGACACAAAATGTAGTTGAAAAATATTTTATGGATTGTTCAATACGACTTGTTATCATGTATGATGTTACAATCTGGAGTAGTGTAATTTGCAAATAGCTGTACTGAAAAAATCAAAAATTTGTAAAAGATGTAAAACGGAGTTTGAGGAAGAAAATGGTTATCCTGTATGCAACTATTGTCTCAAGTTGCTGGATGATTGGGAGTAGGAATTGTCTTTACAACATGTTGTTCCAAAGGAAATCAACGTGCATCTCCACCTTTATTCTAAAGAACCATGGGAAGTGCAATTTGTAGATGAATGTGATATGTGTGGACGTAAAACTGACGAGTTTGGATTGTGTGGTTGTGATACTGGAGGGGGAGATTGAAAGTCAGTCTGTAATATGTGAAAAATGTGTCTTTACTTTGAACCTGACTGTTCTTGTTGAGGTTCATCTTTTGATTTCTGCTGCGTTACTGCCTTTTTGGTGCTTTCAAGATATGCTATGGTTGTTCCCAAGTTTCCAAATCCCATTGAATTGAGTGATTCTGATGGAACCATAACTATGGTATTTCCTTGAACCTTTATTGATTCGTATAGCATGTTGGATTGCCTTAGTGCGTATGCCACAGGATTATCAGCATATACTTTTGCTGCCTCTAGGAATTTCTGTGCAACCAAGACCTCAGACTCTCCATATGTGACTCTCGCACTTTTTTCACGCTCTGCCTGAGCTTGCATTGACATTGCAGATTCCAACTCTTGTGGTATTATTACCTGACGAATTTCCACCCCTGTCACTTCCATTCCCCAGTTACTTGCTTCGCTTGAAATTGTAGTTTTGATATGTTGGTTGATCTCCTCTCTTTTTGAAAGTACATCTTGGAATAATGAAGAACCAATATTGTTGCGAAGTGTTGTTTGAGACACCTGCTGTATCATTTGATTAAAATTTTCTACATTTAGTATTGCATCTTTTGCTCGTTGCTCTATTATTTTGTAACGAAGTATTGCATCAATAGTTACTGGAACATTATCTTTTGTTAACATTCTTTCAGCTTTGAATTCGCTCACTTTTTCTCTTACATCTACAACAAGTATGTTGTCTGCAAAAGGTAGTCTAGTTTGAACACCAGGTCCCACTTGTCTATGATATTTTCCTAGTCTTAGTATCACTGCTCGTTCGTATTGTTTGATAATCATTAGAAATGCAGAGATGATAATCGATATACCTAAAGCAAGTGATCCGTAGGCTATCCACGAGTTACTCATTGTCAACCCTGCACCGATACCAATAATGAGAATCAACACTCCTGCAATGACATGCGATCCTGAACCTTTTTGTTTAATCAATCGTTCTGCAAAATTAAATGATGAATAATCTCTTGACAATTTTTTGCGCCTGATATTACTGACACGTCCTGGAATTTAAAGTGGGACCAGCTGTCTAATGCTTGAAAAACCATGCTGTTATGTAAATTTGCGAATTGCCCTGTTGTATGCAACTCCAAATCTATGTGCTTCATCTCTTGCATGTTGCAAGACCTTGAGGGCAGGATTGTTTCTTGCCATGACTACTGGCTTGTTGGTTTTAGGCTGATAGACTTCTTCATTCTCTTTTGCAAGTGATACGCATGGGATGTTTACTCCAATTGCGTGTAATGCATCAAGTGCTGCATTTAGCTGACCCTTACCACCATCAATTAGTATCAGGTCTGGCATCTTTGATTTTTCTTCCTTTAGTCTAAGATATCGTCTCTTGACTATCTCATTTATCATTGCAAAATCATCTCTACCTTTTACTGTCTTTATCTTGAATTTTCTATAGCCTGAGGTGTGAGGCTTTCCATCCACAAGACAAGACATAGAGCCTACTGCATAATCTTCTCCATGGTTTGAAATGTCAAAACATTCTATTGTTCTTGGAATATTTGCCAATCCTAATTTTTCTTGGAGTTCCACAAGTGCAGGATCTGCACCCTTTGTTATCACAAGTGATATGTTTTTCATGATGAGATCAATAATCTCACGTCTTTTTCCCGATGTTGGCATTATGATGTGCACTGAAAATCCAGACGAGCGCGCAAGCACTTCTTCGAGTATTTCTTTTTTGTCTGGCATCTCGCTTACTACGACATATTTTGGAATCGGGTTTGTGGAATAGTATTGGGATAAAAAGCTAGAAAATGTGTTATCACCAACCAGATCAAAAGAAAACTTGTTCCTATCTTTTATCACTCCATTTGATAAGCGAAAGCTCATCAGGTGAGCTGATTGATCTTTTATCTTTATTCCGAAATATTCTTCATCAGATCCTATTCTTGGAGATTCCATTTTTTGTTTGACTTGAAGATTGGATAAGCGCTGTAATGTTTCATGTATCTCTTTTGCTTTTTCATATTGACGATTCTCTGATGCTTGTTTCATTTCTAAACCAAGATTGTTTACAAAGTCTTCTAGTCGTTGTTTGCCTTTTAGAATTGATTCAAGATCAGCTATGTGTTTACCATAATCTTCACCTGCTTGCTTGAATTGGCATGGTGCCTCACAGTTTCCTAGGTGGTATTCTAGACATGCTTCCTTTGGAAGTCTCTTGCAGATTCTTATCTTGAACGTCTTGCGCAACAGGCCGATTGATAGCATCTTTGAACTACCATGTGTAAAAGGCCCGTATACTCTTCCTCTACCCAAAAACTGACCAGTTCTCGTTCTTCTTGCCACCATGAGACGAGGAAACTCCTCGTTTGTTATCCTGAGGTATGTGTATCTCTGTTGGTCTTTGAGTTCTATGTTGTACGGGGGTCTGTATCGCTTGATCATGTTTGCCTCTAGCAAAAAGGCCTCTTCCTCATTATCTGTTAGAACAAACTCAATGTCTGTAATTTTTTCTACAAGTTTTTGTGTCTTGTAGTTTTGATTTTTTAAAAAATAAGACTTGACACGATTTTTTAGATTCTTTGCCTTGCCGATATACAATATTTTTTCTGTTTCATCTTTCATGATGTAGATGCCAGGATGTGGTGGGATTACAACTTTTGATATGTCAAGAGTCATTTTTTAAAATGCGTTTTAGGTATTGCCCTGTGTAACTTCTTGGGTTTTGTGCAACTTGCTCTGGAGTTCCAACTGCAACAATTGTTCCACCGCCGTCTCCACCCTCTGGACCTAAATCTATAATCCAGTCAGAATTTTTGATTACATCCATGTTGTGCTCTATGATGATTATTGTATTTCCAAGACTTACTAGTCTGTTTAATACCTCGAGCAATTTTTGGACATCCGCAAAGTGAAGTCCTGTTGTTGGTTCATCTAATATGTATACAGTTCTACCTGTGTCGCGCTTTGATAACTCTGATGCAAGTTTTACACGCTGGGCCTCTCCACCAGACAATGTGGTGGCAGCCTGGCCAAGCTTGATGTATCCAAGACCGACATCAGAAACAGTTTGGAGCTTTCTCTGAATCGAGGGAATGTTTGTGAAAAACTCTAGCGCCTCTTCTACTGTCATTGCAAGAATATCAGAAATGTTCTTGTCCTTGTAGTGCACTGCAAGTGTTTCAGAATTGTAACGTTTTCCTTTACATTCGTCGCAGACGACATACACGTCTGATAAAAACTGCATCTCTATTTTTTTGACACCGTCACCCTCGCATGCAAAACATCTTCCATCTGCAACATTGAATGAAAACTGCCCTGGTGTGTATCCTCTCTCTTTTGATAATTCCGTTCCTGAGTATAATTCCCTGATTGGAGTAAATGCTCCAATGTATGTGGCAGGATTTGAGCGTGGAGTGCGGCCTATTGGGGATTGGTCTATGCCTATGACCTTGTCAATTTCGACCATTCCTGATATTGCCTTATGTCGTCCAGGCCTGTCTGTGGAACCATAAATTTCCGATGCCAGTGCCTTGTACAATATGTCGTTTACAAGAGTGGATTTTCCAGATCCTGATACTCCTGTTACTGTGACCATCATTCCGAGCGGGAACTCGACATCGATATTTTTAAGATTATTCTCTGCTGCTCCTTTGAGAACTAGTTTTCCTTTTGGCTTGCGTCTTTCCTTACCTAGTTTTATTGCATCATGATTTTTGAGATATTTTCCAGTAACTGATTTTTCACTTTTTAAAATTTCATTTATTGTTCCCTCAAATACTACATTTCCTCCATGGACTCCAGCGTCTGGTCCTAGATCAATAATCCAGTCTGAGCTTCGCATTACTTCCTCATCGTGCTCTACAACAAGTATTGTATTTCCCAAGTCACGAAGCTTTGTAAGAGTCTTGATGAGTTTTGCATTGTCTCTTTGGTGTAATCCGATTGTTGGCTCATCAAGTACGTATAGGACACCTGTTAGGTTTGATCCTATCTGTGTTGCAAGCCTGATTCTTTGCGCTTCTCCTCCTGACAGTGTAGAGCTGACACGATTAAGTGTCAGATAATTCAGGCCGACATTTCTTAAAAATTCAAGTCTTGATAATACTTCTTTTAGGATGGATTTTGCAATGTATTTTTCTGTTTCACTGAGCTGAAGATTTTTAAAAAATTCGTAACATGAGTCAATTGACAAATCACATACATCCATGATTGAAAGAGAATTTATTGAAACTGATAATGCTTCATCCTTGAGCCTTCTGCCTTTGCATGTATTGCATGGAGTCTCTCTCATGAACTTGCTCAACTCTTCCCTTTTTGATTCAGAATCCGTCTCGGCAAAATTTTTCTGCAAGCTTGGTATTACGCCATGAAAATTATTGGTATATTCCCACCTTGAATCCGTTGACTGGGATTCGTATGAAAACTTGACTGCCTCCTCACTTCCGTATAAAATCACTTGAAGCTGCTTTGAACTCATCTTGTTTATTGGAGTCATCAAATCAAAGCCATATTTTTTCCCGACGTCTCGTAGGGTTTGTCGCCTAAATGATGAAAACCTGCCTGACCATGGGACTATGGCTCCATCTAGGATTGATTTTGTCTTGTCTGGGATTAGTAAATCCGGTTCAAATTCCATCTTTACTCCCAAACCGTGGCATGTCTTACACGCTCCAAATGGTGAATTAAACGAGAAACCTCTTGGTTCTAGTTCACCGATTGATATTCCACAAAATGGACATGCATTATTTTGGGAAAATATTTTTTCTTCTGTATCTAAAACCATGACATCTCCCTGGCCTGCCTTGAGTGCAGTCTGGATTGATTCGTACAATCTACTTTTTTCTTCCCAGGATGCCTTGACTCTGTCAACTACAATCTCTATGTTGTGCCACTTTTGTTTATCTAAAACTGGGAATTCTCCGTCAAGCTCTACTATTTCTCCATCTACTCGAATTCTTGAATATCCTTGTTTTTTTACCTGTTCGAAGAGTTTCTCATAAGTTCCTTTTTTTCTCCTGACAAGTGATGCTAAAATCACAATTTTTCTTCCTTCTGATTCTTTTAGTATTGACTCGCAGATTGATTCTACTGATTGGTTTGATATTTTTCTTGAACACTTGGGACAGTGTGGGGTTCCAATTCTTGCATACAGTAACCTGAGATAATCATAAATTTCTGTTATGGTTCCAACCGTAGATCTTGGATTTTTACTAGTTGTCTTTTGCTGGATTGATATTGCTGGGGATAGACCTTCGATTGAATCAACATCTGGCTTGTTCATCATCTCCAGGAACTGTCTTGCATAAGCTGAGAGTGATTCAACATATCTTCTCTGTCCTTCTGCATAAATTGTATCAAAGGCAAGTGTTGATTTTCCAGACCCTGATAATCCTGTAATGACTACAAGTTTATTCTTTGGAATGTCTACGTTGATGTTTTTTAGGTTGTGCTCCCTTGCACCACGGATAATTAACTTGTCATTCATTTTGTAATTGTTTTTGTATCCTTGTCAGTTTATCTCGATATTCAATTGCATTCTCAAAGTCAAGATCTTCTGCATAACGCTTCATGGTTGCTTCTATCTCAATTGCAAGGGTCTGAATATCGTGCTTTGACATGTGCTTTGTTTCATCTAGTACTATTGTCTGCTGAGGAATCGCTTTCACTATGCTAGCTGGAGTGATTCCCATCTTTTGATTGTATTCTACCTGTTTTTTCCTTCGTCTGTCTGTTTCAGATATGGCAAGTGACATAGATTGGGTCATTTTATCTGCGTACATGATCACAGAACCATCTACATTTCTTGCAGCCCTTCCAAATGTCTGGATTAAACTTGTAATGTTTCTCAAAAATCCCTCCTTATCTGCATCAAGTATTGCTACAAGGGACACCTCTGGAATATCGAGACCTTCTCTTAGCAGGTTGATTCCGACCAAGACATCAAATTCTCCTAGTCTGAGCTGCCTGATTATCTCGGTTCTTTGTAGGTTTTCAATCTCAGAGTGTAGATAACGTACCTTGACTTGATGTTTTGACAAATATTCTGCCAAATCTTCTGCCATCCTCTTTGTCAATGTTGTAACCAGAACACGTTGGTTTTTTTCTACGCGTTTTTTTATTTCTATGATTAAATCGTCCATTTGGTTTGCAGTTTTTCTTACTTCCACTGTAGGGTCTACAAGGCCAGTTGGTCTTGTCAACTGTTCAACAATTTGGAGGCTCTGTTTTTTTTCATAATCTCCGGGTGTTGCAGAAACAAAAATGGTATTTTTGATGTATCTTTCAAACTCTTCAAATTTTAATGGTCTGTTATCAAATGCACTAGTAAGTCTAAACCCGTAATCAATTAGGGATTTTTTCCTGGTGTGATCACCATTGTACATGCCATGAAGTTGGGGTAGTGTCACATGAGATTCATCAATCACGAGCAAAAAATCGTCTCCAAAAAAATCTAAAAGACAAAATGGTGGCTCGCCTGGTTTTCTTCCATCAAAATGTCTTGAATAATTTTCAATTCCAGAACAATATCCAAGTTCTTCAATCATCTCCAAGTCATACTTGGTTCGCATCTCTAGTCTCTGTTTTTCAAGCTCTGGTAACTCTGACAATCTTTGTTTTAATTCATCTCTGATTGACTGGACTGCAGTTTTTCTTACATCTGCTGCAACAAGATAGTGTTTTGCAGGGTAGATCTTTATCTTTGAAATCTGTTTTTTTTCTTCAAGTGATACTGGATCACAAATTGATATCTTTTCAACATCGTCTCCAAATAGTGAAATCCTTACAACTGAATCAGAGTATGCTGGGATGACGTCAATCGTATCACCTTTTATTCTAAATCTGCCTGCCAAAAGCTCTGTATCGTTTCTATCATATCTTGCACTGACAAGTTTTTTGATTAATGTACTTCTTCCAATCTCTGCACCTTTTTCAATAGTGATTGCCATTGTTTCCCATTCGCTAGGGGAGCCAAGTGAATAGATGCAAGAGACTGTGGCAATTATGATTGTGGGCTCTCCTGACAAGAGCATTGCAGTTGCCTCTAGACGCAATTTTTCTATCTTTTCATTTATCTGGGTATCTTTTTCGATGTATGTGTCTGTCTGGACAATGTAGCTTTCAGGTTGATAGTAATCATAGTATGATACAAAATATCCGATATTGTTTTTTGGGAAAAACTGCTTTAATTCTGCATATAGTTGAGCGGCCAACGTCTTGTTGTGTGATATGACAAGTGTCTTTTTTCCAGTCTTGGCAATTGCGTTTGCAACCGTAAACGTCTTACCACTACCTGTGACACCAAGCAAGGTTTGGATCTTCTTTTTTTGTATTCCTTGAACTAGTTGCTCTATTGCTTGTTGTTGGTCGCCTATGGGCACAAATTCAGAAACTAGCTCAAAGCTTGGATTTTCTAGCAAACATTACAAATTGGGTCTGTTTCAAATTTAAAGCAAATGGTAATTATGATATCTTTACCAACTGGGCTCTTCTGACACCTGCAGACCGTCTTTTGTCTTTGTGACGCCCATCATCTTTACGGTATTATTTGCAGTGGGGGTATTGCGTTCCAGTATTTTTTTTGCAATCTCCAGTCTTGTCTTTTTGTCAAAGTGTTGTCCGATCTTGTATTTTCCTCTCATTGTAACTGGTGTGACCTTGATTATTGCAACCTCTTCTACTACTTCCATGTCTGGTGACATTTTTTCATATCCTCCTTCTGGCTGGTATTTTTTCATCAGTTCGTTTAGTGCCAATGTCTTTTCTTTTGGATCTGTGATCAAGGTTGCTTTTCCCTTGATTACAACACTGATGTACAATGTGTCTGCCTGTGATGCATCAGTTGGAGATGAGAAATATGATGGTAAAAATTCAAGGCTTTGATCTACTTCAAAACCAACTTTTGGGTTCTTTGTGATGTTTTCAAGTTTTTCTCCTCTTGGATGTGAATGCATATAGATTGAATCATTTGCATAAACAAAATTCATCGGTATTATCTGTGGGTACCCCTCTTTGTCTATGCTGCACACTCTTCCCGTCTCTTGTTGGTTTAGAAATTCGATTATCTTTTCTTTTGACTTGATCTCAAGTCTTCCAAGTAATTGCACAAATCTTGATTATCAGAGATGATATTTCTGCGTATGGTTTAATAGATAAATGCAAGTGGCACTAACACAAGGTATGCAAAAGGGCTCTAATCCGATTGAGGTTACGATAGGCCTGATAGTGGGCTCTGTAATCGGATTTGCAAGCTATGTGTACACTTTGTTTGGCAATACAATACCTTCGTTTTTTGCAGTATATTTCAAAGAAATTGGTGCTGCATTAATCATGATGGCAGTCTTTGTATTTGCAGTTGCCTGGCTAATGAAGGCCAAGCCACACAGAAAACCGCAAAAATACCAAGTCAAGGTCTATGATGTATGCGGAGTGGAGACTCAGATTGATGGCATTAGAACTGAATTTAAGACACATGATGTTGCCTGGAGTTTTATGAAAGAATACAAAAAGTCCTATCCACTCTTTAACTTTGCATTGGTGTCTGATCTACCAAACTCTGAGAAACTAACAATATTCCGCTATCTTTAAAGTAAAAACTACTTTCTTGGATTATTCTGGTCTTTAAAGTACGGCATGATACTTGATGCAAACTTGTCAATAGAGCCAAAGTATCCTGAACCCCAGAATCTTACAATGAAATGATTGACACCTGCCTTCATGAATTTTTCAAAGACTGGGATAATGTCATCTGGTGTGCCCATTCCAATTGATGATCGTGCAACATCATCTGGAATTGTCTGTGCCGCCTCTCTCATCTTTACAATCCATTCTTGGTTTGACATGGAATATTCTGTAAAGTATTTCTTGAAATCAAAGCCTGCAATATCTTCAATACCGTGAACTTTGAGAACTTCAGGCTTGAACAAACTGACCTTTACAGCGTTTTTCATTTTTGCCAATGCAGTTTCTGCATCCTCTGAAAAGTATACATCAATATCAACTGCATAGTTAAAGTCTTCATCGGTTCTTCCATTTTCTTTCATGGATGCCTTGATTGCTTTTGCATGTTCTGCATACAATTCTGGCGTGTATCCAATTGGAATCCACCCATCGCCATATTTGCCACATAATGCAAGTGTTCTTGGTGCTCCTGCTGCCATGTAGATTGGTGGTGCTGGCTTGCGAATGCTTTTTGCTTGCAGGCATGCTTCTTCTAATTGGTAGAATTCACCCTTGAAATTGACTCTGTGGTCAGGTGATGAACTGAAAAGTAATTTGATAACTTGTAATTGTTCTTCAAATCTTCCAACTGGTTTATCCCATTGGATCTTGAACTCTTTGAGGTTCTGTGCTTCTCCTGCGCCGATGCCCAAAGTTCCTCTGCCGTGTGATACTCTGTCAAGTGTGATTGATGCAAGTGCAATGTTTGATGGATGTCGTCTTACTGCATCTGTTACACAAGTTCCAAGTTCTACTTTGTGTGTAACTGCTGCAATTGCAGAAAGCATGACCCATGGGTCGTTTACTATTGCCTTGTCCCACTGTGGTACATTACTGTGGTCCATGTACCAAATCGAATCATAACCTGTTTTGTCTGCTAGAACACAAGCTGTAATGATTTGATCTTCGTTTAATCCAAGTCGCGCGACGTTAAGTCCTTGCTGAATTCCAAATTTTAGCGTCATGAAATCCTTCTATAGTTGTCTCAAACTAGATGTATTTAAGTCTAGTAAGCTTGTGATATTAGTTGCAAATTTGGGTACTATGTCACTTTAATTTTGGAAAAATCCTGTGTCATGATATGATGACACAAATATGAAAATGAAAAAGTAGACTAGAGTTTTCCGTCTACAATGTCCTTCAAAAGTTGGACTACATCTTGTTTTGCAACTGGCAATGGATTTGGATCCAAATGACCCTTGTCTGTCATAATGACATCTGCTGCCTGGTCATAAGGTGCCTTTAATGTCAGTTTGTCAAACTTTAGTTTTTCAATAACTTCTTTGAATTTGTCATAGAAGATGGACTTGTTGAATTTGTGTGCAACTGTGGTGCATGATGATAACGAGTATCCATGTGGTACACCCTCATTTGAAAAAGCATATGATAACGCATGGCCTAGTGTGGTGGATGCATTTCCAAATCCAATACCTGAGAGCATTGAACCAAATGGATAGTTCTCTGGCTTGTTGTTCATTATTGCATCATGGAGAATATCAAAAGCAGATTTGCACAACATCTTGGTGAATTCATTTCCTCGCTTACTATCGTATCCTTCTGTTGCTTGTGCACATGCATCACAGACAGAATTTTTAACAATTGCTTCGGGTGTTCCGTCCATGAAATATGCATCAATTACTGCCATATCTGCAAGGAATCTTTCATCCTGCAAGAGTTTTTTCTTTCCTTCAAATTTTAGTACACAGTAAGTTGTCATCTCTGCACCTGTTCCAAATGTTGTTGGAATGAGTATCTTTGGAATCTTC
>JBOGQV010000218.1:0-1985 GCA_050749145.1 Nitrosotalea sp.
CACCTATTGTCCTGCAATACAATCAAAGCTTGATCTAAATGCAATGACTGGTCCACCACAACAAACAGTTCCATCAATTGTTTGGGAAATTCTTGTAATTGGTGCTGTAATTGGTAGTTGGATCATCATCTTCAGACTGTTAAAAAAATACTAGAAAAATTATCAAGATCTAAAATGTTTCAAAAGGATTTAGTTTTCGCCAGTCATGAAACATTTCACTAAAATCTAGAAATCAGTTTAATCAAAGGAGTTTTTGACCATGATCCCAAAACCGTGCCTAAATGTGCCTGCCCAAGCGGCAATATATTAAGACTTTTTGACCAAATACTTATTAACAATTTTAGAGGGAAAAATAATAGATAAGTATGACAAAAGTAGACTCGACTGGCATTTCAAGTATTTTGTTGCAAGTCGAGCTTGTGCTGTAAGATACAGCAGTTTTAGGAGATAGAAAATTATGGAAAAAATATCTGGTGCTAGGGCTTTGATGATCGCTTTGGAAAAAGAAGGTGTAGAGATTGCCTTCGGGTTACCGGGAGGTGCAAACTTGCCAATATACGACGAGCTCTACAAGAGCAATATTCGACATGTACTGGTAAGACATGAACAGTCAGCATCACACATGGCAGACGGATTTGGTCGAGTCAGCAGAAGGCCAGGAGTCTGTTTTGCAACATCAGGACCGGGCGCTACAAATATTGTTACAGGAATTGCAACTGCTCAAGCAGATTCTGCACCAATGGTTGCAATCACAGGACAAGTACCATCAAAAATGATTGGCCGTGACGCATTTCAAGAAAGTGATATTATCGGAATTACAAATCCTATTGTAAAATATGCATTCCAGCCAATGACCCCAGGCGAAGTCCCAGAGGTTGTAAAAAAGGCATTCTACATTGCATCGACTGGAAGACCAGGTCCCGTATTAATTGACATTCCAAAAGATGTGCAACAAAATGAAGCAGAGGTGCACTTTCCATCCGAAGTAAAAATTAGGGGATACCATCCATGGGTAGACCCAGACATAACACAGATTGAAAGGGCAACAGAAATGTTACTATCTGCAGAAAGACCAATTATTCTAGCAGGCGGAGGAGTCATAATCTCAAGTGCATTTGCAGAATTACAATCAATTGCAGAGTTGCTTATGATACCAGTTGTAACAACTTTCAAAGGAAAAGGATCATTTCCAGAAAATCACCCACTCTCACTTGGGCCAATAGGAATGCACGGTCATGCAGAGGCAAACAAGATGATGACAGAGGCAGACTGTGTACTAGCATGCGGTTCAAGATTTTCAGATAGGTCAGTTGGAACATTTGAAGAGTTTGAGAGAAACTTGAAAATAATACACATGGATGTGGACCCAGCAGAGATAGGAAAGAACCAGACAACAAACGTAGCAGTAGTTGGAGATGTAAAGACATCACTTAGAATAATGGTAAAGATGCTAATCCAAAAAGCAATCAAGCGAAACGGAGAAAGTGCATGGGCAAAAAGAGTAAAGGAGACAAAGGATTACTATAGAGAAAATCTCAAGATTCATCCTCATCCATTAGCGGCATCAAAGGTTCTCAAAAAATTAAGAGAAGTGTTACCTACACAATCAATTGTAACTACCGAAGTAGGACAGCACCAGATGTGGGCATCATTATTCTTTGACGTCATCCATCCTGGAACATTTTTCAGCTCTACAGGTCTTGGAACAATGGGTTGGGGATTCCCAGCAGCAATTGGTGCCAAGGCAGCAAAACCAGATGTCCCGGTGTTAGACATAGCAGGAGAAGGAAGCTTCAACATGACAGAAAACTCACTTGCAGTATCAGTGCTTGAAGATTTACCGGTTATCGTATTCTTGCTAAATAATTTCACACTCGGCATGGTGGCCCAGTGGCAGAGAACATTTTATGACAGAAGAATGATTGGGGTGGATCTCAAGAATTGCCCAGACTATGTCAAAGTAGCAGAAGCATACGGTGCACAAG
>JBOGQV010000219.1:0-5842 GCA_050749145.1 Nitrosotalea sp.
GTATGGTGACATGATGAACAAGTTTGCTGAGACCTGGCAAAAGATGTGGAACAAGTAAAAACATCTAACCTTTCTACTTTTTCAAAAACTCTGGGCTGATGGGGGTGCAAAGCTGTTTCATGGTTGAACCAAGTCTGATTTGTAAAGTCCGGGGAAATCATTTTGCTCGATTTTGGATCAAAATAGGATCATTTTGAGCTCAAAAATCGATTTCAAGATAAAATTTGTTGCCAACTTTCTTAGCGATCCTAGCTAAGAAACCATTTGACAGAAAGGTTTTTAATATTCGGAAATTTAGAACACACAAGTTGAATTCAAGAATACTTTTCGCTGTATTAGCAGTTACAATTTTCTCATTGGCGGCATCTTCCATGTCCGCATTTGCTCAAACTGGAACATCTACAAATAGAGTCAGTGAGGCTACCGTAAACGAGCAGACTTTTGTCACACTATCTGGTGAAGATTCTACAGACCCACACTTCCAAGCCATCTCATATCAATGGCAACAGTTGTCTGGCGAACCGGTGACTTTGTCATCAACTTCTGATGTTGACATCTCTTTCACAACACCTCAAGTTGACCCACACCAAACTAAAGATCTCAAGTTTTCATTAATTGTAACTAATCCTCAAGGACTAACAAGTATTACAGCATTCACACTTCATGTTATTCACTCAAATCATCCTCCAGTAGTAACAACTGATCATGAATTGACAGTAATGGAAGGAAGCCCGATGACTTTGATGGCAACTGCTACTGACCCAGACGGTGACACCATGACTTATGCATGGTCACAAGATGCAGGTTCTGCAGTAACACTATCAAATCCAAGTGACCTTACTACCATGTTTACAGCACCATCACTAGGTGCTACTGATAATGGAACTTTACACTTTACAATTACCGCAACTGATCCTTATGGCGGCACAGGTTCTGACTCTGTTCTAGTACATATCATAAGCGCATCTGCATACAAACTTGCAACACTAAGTTGTGGTCCAATCATTAGATCACACGAAGGTGGAAGTGCAACACTAGTAGAAGCAGTAGACAATCCATCTAATGCTGCACTCACATACCAATGGAATCAAGTCTCTGGCGCACCAATTCAAATCTCATCAGCAACTGATGCTTCACCAACAGTAATGCTCCCAACAGGTTCTGGTGGTAGCGTATTTGCATTCGAATTAATACTTAGTCAAGAAGGCACAATCGTAGGAGATTGTGAACAATATGTTTATGCAGCATATCCTGAACCAGGCGGTGCTCCAACAGCAGACGCAGGTCCAGATACTACAGTGCCAGCAACATCACAAGTACAACTTGATGGTACAAAGAGTACTGGCTCATACTTGAAATTCTCCTGGGTACAAATCTCAGGTGAACCAGTGCAGTTGCTCTATTCCAACACTGCCAAGCCAGTGTTCACTGCACCTGATGTAGCACTCGGACAATCAAAGGATCTAGTGTTCTCAAACACTGTTAGCAACACCTTTGGCAAGGATGCAGCAATAGTACACATTACAGTGGTCAACCCATCATCACCACCGAATGCTGTAATCACAATCAAGTAGAATTTTTTTCTACGTCCAACTTTCAATCATTTTCTGTACTGATGGCTATATCTGACAAATCATACTAAAGCCATTTTAGGAGATGTCTCCGACACTTCTTAAGAATAAATATGACTGATTTATTTAAAGCCAAATGGCAGCCATGACGATGATATCTCAAAAGCTACTCTTGCTTGCAATTTTACTTGTCTTGATTATTCCAATTGGTACCAACTTTTATGCCCAGGGGGCTCCGCCACAAGTATCAACTCACAATCCTACTGGACTGAGTGCCACTGCAGTTTCTCCTACACAGATTAACTTGTTTTGGTCTGCACCAACACAAAACTATGGAAAAATAATTGTTGGATATAAAATCGAGCAGCAGCTAAGCTATGGAGTATTTGATACTGTGGTGTACAATTCCGGCAGTACACTTACGGCATATTCTATGACTGGCCTGAAAACTGGTGTTGCCTATACATATCGTGTTTCCGCAGTCTACTCTGATGATACTTCAACTGATCCTTCAAATGTCGCAGCTGCAATTCCTTCTTCAACATCTGTCCAGTCCCCCAGCCCACCGGTCTCTTCTCCGTCTACAAATGTACAATTTGATTTTGTTCCGTCTGATGGAACAGCTCTGTCAGGTGTAATATTTAGCCAAAGTGACTATCTTGCACTCCAGTACAAAAAAGATCCTAGAAGCATAATGCTTGACGCAGTACCGACTTCATATCCAATAAACAATAGTCTTGACAATTTGTTGGCATATCAACATAATCACCTAAGTGATGATTCAGTTCCAGCTCCGCTTATTGCAAAACCTACCTCATCTACCAAGATTACTCTCTCATGGCTCCCTCCAATAGAGCAGTATGGACAAAAACTAGGCGGATACAGAATTGAGATAAAAAATGCCCCTGGAGATTATCAAGTAATTGATGAAAATACTGGAAACGGAACTACAACGTATTCTATAGATGGATTAACTCCTGAAACAACTTATACGTATAGAGTCTCTGCAGTTTATCCTGGAACACACAGCAATCCATCAAATGAAGCATCTGTAACAACACTAGAGTTTGTTGCACCGCCGGTAAAACAAAATCAAACCACAGCGCCATCTTCCACACCCTCATCTAGCACAACTTCTTCTAATCCAGTACCGCCTGTTGTAAATAATGTACAATTTGATCTGACAGCACCAGATGGAAGTTTGTTGTCAGGAGTAATACTTACACAAAATGATTACCAACAGCTTGTCATAATTAAAGACCCACGAACTATCTTATCAAATGTAGGTCAGACCACATCTACAATAAACAATGCCCTGTCAAGTATTGTACGATACCAAACTCTGCACACTGTACAAGAATCAGTACCTGTCCAGTCTACTACACCTGTTGAAAATTCAAGCCAACCGCCAACACTGCCAAGCAAGCCACAGCCTGCTGATAGTACTCTTGTCAACGGTGTAATTACTTCGGTGGTTGCATCTGGTGTTGTAGGTATAACTACGTGGTTTGTCAAAACCAAAGTGGCAAGAAAGATTGCAAAAGAATATCATTTCACACTAGAGCATGTCTATTCAACAACCGCATCACAAATCCGGATACGAAACAGTGGAGAAACAATTGAAGACTGTATCATAATCTGTGACAAGGACTCGTGTGTCTGGATTGATACAAACTTGGACAAGCCACGACACATCTATGAGGGAAGTGTCTCATCTGTAGCAGTTCCAAAGGAGTTTGAAAATCAAAATCCGATGATAAGTGTCAAGAGCGGTAAGAAGGTATTACGAAAAATAATGCTCGATGACATGGCACATGGGTAAAGAAAAATTAAAAATATAATAAAAAGTTGGGCTATGACGAGTACTTTTTCAAGTTCCCGTCACTGTTGAACAGATCTTGGGTTGTTGTGTCTGCAAGGTGATACTTGACATTGATTGCCTTGTTGACACTTACCAATTCTGTCTTCTGGGTTGCAGCTCCATTATAGTATGCATTGAGTGCTTCATCGCGTGAGCCACCGTTTTGCAATACTTTGTCCATGGCAAGTTTTCCCTGTGCAGCTTTTGCTTGCATGTATGCAAACTCATCTTGGAATACTCCTTGTGCTGAGCTGTTGACTTTGCTTACAAAGCCTGCATATGCATTTGTTGGATTGCTCATGTCGTTTTGGTTGTTGGTCTTTGCCAAGTCTGCCTGCAAGTATTCACTTGCAAGTTTTCGCTGTTGATCAATCAACTGTTGCTGCTGGTTCTGCAAATCTTGCTTTGCTTGCTGAGCTGCATATTGTTGCTTGAAGAGTTCTATGTTGTATAGTATCTTCATTGCTGCTGGGTCATTCTTTATTGCGTTGCTTGCCTTGATGTTTATGTTGCCTAAAGAATCCTGGCCAGTATCAGCCCATGCAAACCCCAAGTAACTTGCACTAAGTAGCAGTGATCCTGCACTAATTGCAAGGACTAGCTGTATTTTGGTTCCATTCATTCTCTATGTTTCACCTCCTAGTTTTCTCCCGACAATGTTGTTTCGTCCGAGTCTCACGGACTCTTCAGGGGATTTGACAGTGGTCATATCGTTTTTAGCACTGCCTCCATGACTTGCTTTACAATCTCAGTCATGTCATCTCGAAGTATCTTGTGGATGATTGACTTGTATCCGGTGCATTTTTCTGCGTGCCAAATCAGGTGCTTGGTGCAAAAGTTTTTTCCACATTGAGTGCATAGTTTTGCACAGTTGCAAGCACAGATGCTGCATTTTGCGGTCTCTGTTTTTTCGACTGCTGGTATTGCTGTCATGGCATTACTTGTCCGAGAAATTATAAATCAATTAGAACATGTTTTGCCGCAGAAATGTGGGCTGGTTTTACGAATGATTCCAAATGGCCATGCCTGATAAATTGGCGTTTTAACATTTTTGCGACAAAAATGTAGTAAATGTTTTTAATAATAGTATGAGACCTTGTTCATCATGGTAGGCAGAGGAACAGATAACCCAGAGGGCGCAATCCCAATGAAGAACCTTACAAAAAATAACATTAGTCCACTTGATGTATTGATATTGCAGGTTTTACAAAGCGGCGCTACTCCTGATACTGCAAACAAGGAACTTGAAAAACACGGCTATATGTTATCACGAGAGAATGTCAAGGGCAGAATCGAAGACTTGGTAAAAAAAGGAGTCATACTGGAACATAACAACAGTGCAGACAGCAAGCGAGATGATAAAATAAAATGGATTCTAGTCGATCCAAGCAAACTGTTTGATAACCAGTGGTATACTTTTATCAAAACACAAAATCCGCTCTTTGAAAGAAGAGTGATTCCTTACTCTGAGATGTACAATAATCTAGTAGAAATCAGTCGAGAGTATGGTATTGTCACAACAATTGATGTGGTTCAAGGAGAAGGACAAAACTATGACTTTATCTTGAGAATTGTAACAAATGAAACAGGCCACTTTGAGGAGATGGTAGAAAAAATCAGGTCTCTTGGCTGGGTGCACTCTGTTGACAGCAAGCCAATCCATGTGCTTGAAGGTGTGGGAATATCAAAGAACAACCTGACCAAGGTTCACATGAATTACTTTTATGAACCAATAAAACTTCCTGACTTTGAGTCATACCTGAAAACAATACGACAGGTGTATCGTACCTATGACACATACATAAAAGATGAGGGCTCGTCAAAACAAAAGATAGTCAAAAAGAAAAGCAGCGAAGATGCATACGATGATGCCCAGAACGACAAGTAATCTTGTCCAATATTAAAAATATAATTGCAAATTGCTCTGTCTGTGACAACGCATTACAGTTTGGATCTATGAAAACAAAAAACGAAAATGTGTTTTGTCCAAATTGCCAGTCTGGGTACGTATTCAAAAATGATTATCTGAACTTGCTTGCACCAAGCATGAGACAAGAGATATGCACAAAAGGGGTCCTTGCAAGAAAAATAAAACAAAGACTGCATGTGGGAGGGCTCTCAAAAAATGATCATGATCTCATCCGGGGAATTATTGCAAGCAAATACATGGCAAGGCAGTATTTTAAAAACGTCGTACATCCAACAGAAGCAGCCTGGTCTGCAAGGTCTTATGAGCGATTTGAAGAAATATTTATCACAAATTATCTTGATGGCATCTTGAAAAAAAACCAAGTGACTTTTGTTGATGCAGGCTCTGGACCTGGAAGATACCTATTGCTTCTTGGCTCTAAAATTGACGTCAACTCTTGTCGGGACCTTAAAAAAAACCAGGATACGGGAAGATTATACC
>JBOGQV010000220.1:0-1641 GCA_050749145.1 Nitrosotalea sp.
CGATGGGCCAGGGACTGGGTTCGCTGGTCGGAGCCTTGCCGGGCCCGGACGGGCGGCCGCTGAGCTATGCGGCGTTCATCGCCCCCGGGCTGCTAGCGGCCTCGGCGATGAACGGGGCGATCTACGACTCCACGTTCAACATCTTCTTCAAGCTGCGCTACGCCAAGACCTACGACGCGATCCTGTCGACGCCCCTGGGAATCAACGACATCGCCGTCGGCGAGATCACCTGGGCCCTGATCCGGGGGACACTCTATGCCATCGGCTTCCTCGCGGTCATGGTCGTCCTGGGCCTCGTCCAGTCGCCCTGGGTGATCCTGGCCCTGCCGGCCGCGATGCTGATCGGCTTCGCCTTCGCCGCGGTCGGGATGGCGGCCACGACCTGGGTCCGCAGCTGGACCGACTTCGACTACATCTTCGTCGTGACCCTGCCGCTGTTCCTGTTCTCGTCGACGTTCTACCCGCTGAGCGTCTATCCGGAGCCGCTCCGGACGATCGTCTCGATCACCCCGCTGTCGCGCTGCATCGACCTGCTCCGATCGCTGGCCCTCGGCGAGCTGAGCCCGGTCCTGCTCGTCGACGTCGCCTACCTGCTGGTGATGGGCGGCGTGGGGCTGTGGGTCGTCTCGCGGCGCCTCGACAAGCTCCTGCTCAAGTAGCCGGCGTGGTCGACCGGGCCGCGTTGGCGGCGCTGCAGGCAGAGATCGTGGCCTGCCGGCGCTGTCCACGCCTGGTCGCGTGGCGCGAGCAGGTCGCCGTCGAGCGGGTGGCCCGCTACGCCGACGAGCCCTACTGGGGCCGACCGCTGCCGGGCTTCGGCGACCCGCAGGCACGGGTCCTGATCGTCGGCCTCGCTCCGGCGGCCCACGGTGGGAATCGAACGGGGCGGGTCTTCACCGGTGATCGCTCCGGCGACTTCCTGTGGACCGCGCTCCACGACACCGGCTTCGCCGACCGGGGCAGCTCGCGCCGGGCCGACGACGGCCTGACCCTGCACGATGCGTACATCGCCGCCGCCGTGCGCTGCGCTCCGCCGCTCAACCGCCCGACGATTACGGAGCGCGACAACTGTGCCCCGTTCCTGGCCCGCGAGCTGGCCCTCCTCGAGAACGTCCGGGTCGTCGTGCCGCTCGGCGGATTCGGCTGGGACGCGGTCCTTCGGGCGATCGCCGCGCTGGGCCACCCGACGCCGCGGCCCAAGCCCCGCTTCGGCCACCGGGCCGAGGCCCAGATCGGGCCGTACCAGCTTGTTGCCTCGTTTCATCCCAGCCAGCAGAACACGTTCACGGGACGGCTTACCGCCCCGATGCTGGCCGACGTGATGACCCGCGCCGGGGTGCTTGCGGGCGGCCGCGATCGGCCTACACTCATGGGAGCGTGATCTACATCGTCTGGCTGGTTCTGGGGGTCGGCCTGCTTCTGGCCGAGCTCCACACGGCGGCGTTCTACGCAATCTTCCTGGGGGTCGGCGCGATCGTCGCCGGCGTCCTCGCGCTCATCCTGCCGGACAGCCCGATCTGGGTGCAGTCCGTCGTGGCCCTCGTCGTCGCGGTGGTCGGCGTGGCGATCGTCCGGCCACGCTTCGCCACCCGCTTCCTGCGCCACCAGGGCGGGGCCGCCTCGCGCGCCGTCCACGGCGGG
>JBOGQV010000221.1:0-3097 GCA_050749145.1 Nitrosotalea sp.
GTCCATCGACGTCGAAGCTGAGCTTAACGTGATACTTGACAATTCCTGTATATGGCAAATCATTATCCTCTTAATTGTTGATCAATTATTTTTCCTAGTGGTTCGATATAAGTGCTTATTCCTTTTCCCATACGTTAACCTTCAAATTCATACATGGACAGATCCTCTACATTCCTTATTCTTCCTTTTGTAATAATTGTGAGTTGTTTTCTGTATGATAGATCTATTGACACCCTATGTTGAAGTTGAGAAATTATCCGCTTTGTAAGATATCGTCCCTTTCTGTCAGAGTCTAACAATAGTATGAGATTTTTGTACTTGGGCATACTATCAGCGAATTTTATCAAGCCCTTAAAACTGTGAAATTGACATATTTTTCCTGTAAAACCTAATTTTTGCAGGGCTTGTTCATCTCGTTTTCCTTCCACAACTATAATACTATGATGTTCAGAGTTGAGCGATTTTACAAAATCTCTCAAGTTGAGTATCTCATCTAATTCAAAATTCACAAACTTATTTACAAGACAGGCTATTAAGCAATTTTCAGACCCATGGTAGAATTTCTAATTATTCAAAACACAAGAATAGAAGGAATTGGCACACTAGGAGAGTTACTCAAAGCAGATGGATTTAGAACAAAGACAATTCTTGCAAGAAATGAAAAAATTCCACAGACAAAGTATGATGCAGTAATAATTCTTGGTGCGCCAGAGAGTGCAAATGATGATCTGTCATACTTGAAACAAGAGATATTGCTGATTCAGGACTTGGTAAAAAAAGAGATTCCGGTTTTAGGAATATGCCTTGGGTCACAGCTAATTGCCAAAGCATTTGGCGCTAGAGTGTACAAAGGGCCCAAAAAAGAGATCGGGTTCTATGAGGATATTGAGTTTGACAACGTATCCCAGTCCAATCTTTTCAGTGGAATAAAGAACCCGTCGCTTGTTTTTCATTGGCATGGTGATACTTTTGATCTGCCAAAAAATGCAATAAGACTTGCACATTCAAGAGATTATCAAAATCAGGCAATAAAGATAGGCAGTGCAATAGGAATACAATTCCATCTTGAGATAGATGCACCAACCATAAAACTATGGCTAGAAAAGTCAAGTGGAGAACTCAGTAATGTGCCATACATCAATCGAGATGTAATTGAAAAACAGATACCACAAAAAATTGATACTGTTAGGAATAATCTTGAGATGTTTTACAAGAATTTCAAGTCAGAGTTTAATCTTTGAGAGTAGTATTTTTCTATTATCAGACATTACTTGGTCTGGTTGGCATTTGTTCCATTAGCCATGGCCAATTCAGACATGATATCCTCTCCATGTTGTGCAACAGGGATTGGGCCAGTATTTGGGCGCTGTAGACTCCATATTGCATGTGTCCATTTGACTTTTTCCCCTTTTGCGCAAATGTGGTCACCACATATTTTGCTATCACCAAAAGTTGCAGAAGTATGTCTGTTGTCAAAAACAGTTCTGACTTGTAATGCACTAGCTTGCTGAGATGAAATAACCATCACGGATGTAACCAAAGCAAGCATGACTACAAAAACCAAAACCTTTGTTTTCAATTCTATGTAATTGTAAAATCATAAGATAAAAAGAATTCGTTAACATCTGTACGTAAAATGCCAGTTACACATCTAACTAGAAATGAGATCAAGTACAGCAACCGCTGACAAAAGTTTAATATAAAACACTTAGACCTTCGGATCACGTCATGGCGCACAAAAAAATACAGATCTCATTATTGCGATCTGCAAATAAAGAGGAGAGATCCTTTTGAATCCAGTAACAAAAATTTTTGAAGAAACATTTGCAACAGATCATAAGGTAATCACCGAAGATCTATCCAAAGCAGTATTGAAAAAATATGGAATCAAAGTTCCGGGTTATGCACTTGTAACCAATGCAAAAGATGCTGCCAAGGCTGCAAAGAAATTAGGTTTTCCACTAGTAATGAAAGTAGTTTCACCACAGATACTTCACAAAAGTGATGTAGGCGGAGTAAAAGTAGGACTACAAAATGAAAAAGAAGTAAAGAAAGCATTTCTTGAAATGTATCCAAGACTCTCAAAGAAGAAAGGAGTTCACGTGAAAGGACTTTTACTTGAGAAGATGGTTCCACAAGGAGTCGAACTCATCATAGGACTTCAGAACGACCCACAGTTTGGTCCAGTAATAATGGTAGGACTTGGTGGCGTACTAACTGAAATATTCAAAGATGTTGCATTCAGAATGCTACCAATTACAGCAGATGATGCAAAATCAATGCTCTTAGAATTAAAGGGTTCCAAGATCCTTCAAGGGTACAGAGGCACCAAATCAATTGACTTGAGCATGCTCTCAAAAGCAATCGTACAAATCAGCAAGGTTGGAGTAGATAATGCAAAATACTTTGACAGTATAGATTTCAACCCAATCGTAGTTTATCCAAAGTCATACTATGTAGTTGACGCAAAAATAATCTTACGAAAAGAGATCAAAAATGATGCAATCTCTACAGCAAAACCAAACATCGAATTCATGGAGACATTCTTTACTCCACAATCAGTTGCATTGGTTGGCGCATCTGCAACTCCTGGCAAAGTAGGAAATTCCGTTCTTGACAGTATTGCAAAACATGACTACAAGGGCAAAGTGTATCCAATCAATCCAAAGGCAGAAGAAATTTTGGGATTAAAATGCTATCCATCAATTGAAGCAATACCAGACAAGGTCGACTTGGTTGTAGTATGTGTTGACTTGTCCATTACACCTCCAGTTCTAGAATCATGTGCAAAGAAAGGAATCCACAACATGGTAATCGTATCAGGAGGTGGAAAAGAACTTGGAGGAGAGAGAGCAGACTTTGAATCTCAAATCAAGAGTCTTTCAGAACAGCACAAGATCAGAATAATCGGTCCAAACTGCATCGGTATGTTCAATGCAGCCAACAGACTAGATTGTGCATTCCAAGGCCAAGAAAGAATGGTTCGTGCAAAACTTGGACCAGTCGCATTGCTATCACAAAGTGGTACAATGGGAATCAGTTTCCTTGAAACTGCAGACTCGTTTGGACTATCCAAGATGGTAAGCTATGGTAACAG
>JBOGQV010000222.1:0-2787 GCA_050749145.1 Nitrosotalea sp.
GTGATCAAGGACGCGATTGAAACCGCGCACGAGCACGCGAGCGAGGACGCGGAGATGCTCAAGAATCCCATAACGTGGGTCGACATGGGGCTGGACGTCCTTTCGCTGGGCGTGACCGCGGGCGTGCCGAAATTCACGGGCGCCGAGAAGCTCGAGCACGCGGGTGAGCACCTGAAGGGAGAAGCAGGCGGCGCTTGGCGGTTGCTCACGCAGAATCCCGTCGGCCAGGTCGAACTCGAGCTGCAGCGCAGGCTTTTTCGCATCGAGGCTCTCGAACTCGCGCACATGACAGCCGAGCTTGGCCGGGAAGATTTGAAACTGTACCAGGAACTCAAGGAGACCCGCGAAAGCAAGGGAGATAGGCTGCTGTATACGGCCATAGATTACGCGAGCATGATCCCTCTCGGCGGCCCGTTTGTCAGGACGATCGCCGGGATGATCTTCGATATCGCGATCGCGAGCGATGCTGCTCGGGTCACCAGGATTCGGAGCCGCATGTACGTCTGGTTCGTCGCCGGCTACGTGCATCAGATTGCCTTGACCGATACCGGCACACCGAAATTGGACACCTCGCACGGTAAACTCGGCGAGGCATGGTTCAAGTGGGACCAGAAATATTTCAACCTGGGCGTCAAGACGGCGCCCCGGGTGGGCAGCCTGGGCGCATTCGCTACGCAAGCCTCGCTGATGCACTACGCCGCCGAGCACTATACGGCGGGCGGCTGGGGCGGATTGGGCTTCAGGCCGCATAACTGGAAGACGATCGACGACTACATCGTCAACTGGAGCCCCGAACTCCTCGGACGAGCCTTTGCCACGCAACTTCACACGCGCGACAACCTGACCGCATAGGGTCTCGATGACTTGCGGATGAGCGAGCCTGACGAATTGACGATTGAATCAAAAATCAGGCGCCGTTCGACGCTTTATGATGAAATCCATTATCCCGGTGGCGTCTTTCCATCGACCCATCCCGAGCATCTTGCGACGATTGCATCGCTGTATGGGATGGACCCGGTGCCGGTCGACCGCTGTCGAGTGCTCGAACTCGGATGCGGCTTCGGCGCCAATCTCCTGCCGATGGCCTATCATTATCCGCAAGCCAGGTTTACCGGCATCGACCTGAGCGGATCAAGCATCGCTCGCGGCCGTGAGAACGTCGCCGCGCTCGGTCTGAGCAACGTCGAGCTGCATCACCTGGACATTCTCGAGATCGGACCGGAGTTCGGAGAATTCGACTACATCATATCGCACGGCGTCTATTCCTGGGTGCCGGACCCGGTTCGCGACAAGATGCTCGCGATATTCAAGGCAAACCTGTCGCCACGGGGTGTTTGCTACGTCAGCTACAACGCCTATCCCTACTCACATGCCCGCAACGTTGCCCGGGACATGGTGCTGTTTCATACCCGAGGCATCGTCGAATCCCGAGACAAGATCGCGCAGGCTCGTGCGATCTTGCGATTTGTGAGCGATGCATCGCGCGCGGACACGGCCCATGGCGCCATGTTGCGCGAACAGTACACGCGCGTATCCGGGATGGCGGACGAATTCTTCTTTCATGACGATCTCAATGAGATTGCCCAGGCGTTTCTGCTTCATCAGGTGGTCGAACGCGCGCATTCGCATGGACTGCAGTATCTGAGCGATGCGGATTTTGCACGCGGATGTATCAACCGCTATCCAGACGGCGTGCGCTCGGTATTTCAGGGCTTCCCGGACGAGGAGCGGGTGGCCAGGGATCAGTACCAGGACTTCATCGACGGGTTCGGGTTTCGACGCACCTTGCTGTGCCATGACCATGTCACGCTGCAGCGGACCGTTTCACGGGATTTCATGCGCCGCTGCCATTTCACGGGTGCGAACTCGCCGGTCAGGGATCAAGCCGATTCGACGTCTGGCTCGGAACTTCAGTTTGGAACACGAGACCAAAGTGTATTCGGCATTTCGGATGAATTCGTCAAGGCGGCTTTCCTGCAGCTTGCGGCGGCGTGGCCGCGCGCATTGGCATTCGACGAACTGTTGCGCGCTACCCGCGCCGACCTTCCCGCCGCGGACGAATCGCGCAGCATGGAAGATGACGCGAAACTATTGGCCGAGGCGATGTTCAGCCTGGTGTGCAATGACGCGATTTCGTTCAGCCTGTATCCGAGGGGGCAGGCAGCGAACCCGGACAAGCCACTGGCAAGCCCGCTCGCGCGCAGGCAATCTGAAACCGATAGGCTGGTCGTCAACCTGCTGCATCAGGCCGTGCGTCTCGAGGACCGCGAGGCCTGCCGCATTCTTCAACTCCTGGACGGTTCACGAAACCTCGACCAACTGGCGGCCGAGGTCCGCGCATGGCGTCCTGGAATTCATGCGGAGCGGACCGATGCGACAACCGGGAATGCCGATGCTGACGCCGCGGGGGATGCCGTGCGAAATTTTCTGATACAGGCGAGGAAACTGGCCTTGCTTGTTAGGTGACGACGACATCGGTGCTCCGGCCTTACAATGATAAAATTATTGTGATCCTGATCACAGAACGGCGACGGGAGTCTGCTAGACTAACGGTTTGAGTTGGAACCGCGGCTATTGCTGGAGGTATTGAGGTGTTTGCCGGTTTCCGCAGGGTCGTTCTGGCCGCAACAGTTTTGCTGGTTTGCTGCCCCGCCTGGGCAGAAAAGCGTGTGGCGCTTGTCATCGGCAATTCCACCTACCAGAACGCGGACCACCTTTCGAACCCCGCCAACGACGCCACGCTGGTTGCCGCTGCATTGAAAAATGCCGGTTTTGACCTCGTCGAAT
>JBOGQV010000223.1:0-1721 GCA_050749145.1 Nitrosotalea sp.
AGTCAGGGGGCGGAGGTTTTCCCTTGCGAGGATATGCGCCTGGGTTTCGCCTTTATCCGGCGTTCTGTTTTGCGCGAGCCAAATCTATCGGCATACGCCTTGGTAAACTCGGCTCCGAAGTAAAAGATCAAGCCCGAATAGTAAACCCATAGCAGCAGAACCAGTACCGATCCGGCTGCTCCGTAAGTGGAACCCACAGCGCCTTTGCCTATATACAAACCAAGCGCGAGCTTTCCTACATTGAAGAGGAGTGACGTCGCAAACGCGCCGACCCAAACGTCGCGCCATTCTATTTTCGTGTTGGGCAGAAATCTGTATATGGCGGCGAACATCAAGGCAATGATGCCGACCGAAAGTGCAAAATTCGCGGCGTGCAGAAGCAGTTCCGGAGCCGGCAACAATCCGCCGAGCGACTTTCCCACAGCCGCGATCCCCGCGCTCAAAATTAGTGAAACTGTCAGGAGGAACCCCACTCCGAGGAGCATGCCGACAAAGACCACATTCTTTTTTACGATTTCCTTAACATCGCCGCTCTCTTCCGTTCGCCCAATCTTGTTTAGCGCGCTTTTCAGTTCCGACATCACGCCGATTGCGCCGGCTATAAGGGAGATAATGCCAACCACACCCGCGAAGATTCCCTTTGCTGGGCGGTTTGCTGCCGCGATCATACTCTGAATCGCTGCGGCGCTTTGCGTTCCGACTAAACCGCCGATTTGCTCGACAATTTTTCCTTGCGCTCCGTCGCGGCCCAATACGAGGCCGGCAATCGCGATTGCCAGGATCAACAGGGGCGCCATCGAAAAGACCGTGTAATAGGAGAGGGCGGCCGCCAATCGGGGGGCGGCATCCTCGCTCCATCCGCTGAAAGTCTCGCGAAGCAACACGAAGACCACCGCCGTGCGGGACCGCGCTTCTTTCCCTATACGGATCTCTACCTCGTCGGCCGTTCGCCCAGCCCTGGAAAATCCGATCTTGTGCTCGAGCAGGGCGCGTTCGGCGGTCAGGAAGCTATTCCTGAAAAAGCCCAGAATCGCATCTATGTAATTCAAGTCGGGATCGTCCAAGGGACCTTCGAAATCCAACCTCGTAGCGATTCGGCCCTTGGGCCTGTTTTTGCCCAGCTTGACTAATGCCTCAGCGCCCCAGGCTTTCATGGATTGGAAAAAGCTGCAGTTTTTGGGCGCTTCCAGTTCGAGGTGATCGAAAATGGGCTTTGCATATCCCTCGATATAACCGTCGGCCGCCGCCGCCTCTACGAAGAGATCGGCAATTCCACGGTTCACGTCCAGCTGGAGGTGATTCTCGATGAGACCTCGAACCTCCGTCAAATCAACGTTGCAGGTTTGGAAATCGAGATCGAACGTCGGCACACGGGAGAGCGGATAGCCTTGCGCACGCAGCGCGAGGTTGCCATTTAACATCACTCGCGCCGCGCACGTGGCCGTCGCCATCAAGGACGGCGCCAGCTTGATGCTATTCGTAAGGTTATCCAGGCGAAGATTCACGTGGTCGACTCTTAGGTCTGCGCCATCCTGCCCGGAGATTCCCTGCAGATGAGCTTCTCCATCGCTCAGGATGGCGGAGGATATTCTGAAGGCGGGCAAACGCTTGACCTTGTTCTGCCACGACAACGGATCGCTGACCTTAGTATCGCGATGCGCGTGGTTCTCGTCATCAGGGTTTCCGACGTTGCGATTGGCGGTGCGGACGGCGCCCTGATC
>JBOGQV010000224.1:0-16739 GCA_050749145.1 Nitrosotalea sp.
TCTTCCCAGTCAAAATTAAGATCATCTTGGCTGTAAGGAGTTATCAGTGCAAGATAAAATCTCAGATAATCTGCAGGATAAATCCCAAGAAAGTCCTTGAGGCCAATGTACCAATTTCTGCTCTTGGATATTTTTTTAGACTGTAACATCAGGTGGCCACGTGTTGGGATATAATCAGGCAACTTGAACTCGTTTTTGATTCCAATCCTCATTGCAGGTAAGAACAGATAATGATGATACACGATATCTTTTCCAATAAAATGGTAAATGTCAGCCGAGTTCCAGAAATCTTTTCCGTCTATTCCCTTGTCAGTTAGGAACTTTAGTGCAGTTGAAATGTATGCCAAGTGGTTGTCAAACCACCCGTAAAAGACCTGGCCCTTTGCAGCATCAAGCGGAATTGGGACCCCCCAGTTCATGTCTCGTGTGATATCCCAGTCGACCAGTCCCTCTTTTATCCAGTTTTGCACGTATTTTTTGACGTCTCTTTGCAAGTGAGAATCCGAATCTAGCCACTGGTTTAGTTCATTGACAAAGTTTGTCAGCTTGAAAAAATAGTGTCTTGTTTTTTCTTTAGTTGGGGGGTTTTTGCATATGGAACATTTTGGGTCCTCAATTTCTTCAGGTACCCTACCACACTTTTCACACAAGTCAGAGTATTGTTCTTCAGCCTTGCAGTATGGGCACCTTCCAAGTACATACCTGTCAGGAAGGAATTTTTTGTCAACCGTACAATAAAACTGGATAATTTCTTTTTCGTAAATGTGACCGTTTGCCTGTAATTTTTTAAAGACTTGCTGCACAAATTCCACGTTTTCAGGCGAACTAGTACGATAAAAAAAGTCAAACCCAATTCCAAAGGCTGTAAAATCTTCATGGTCTCGCTTGTTCCACACCTTGACATAATCTTGCGGAGTCTTGTTTTCTTTTTCAGACTGGATCAGAATCGGGGTGCCAAAATCATCTGACGCACAAAAATAATACGCTTCAGTGCCATTTTGTTTTAAGAACCTTGTTGTAATATCAGCAGGCAAGTACGTTGATGCAACATGCCCAAGATGTATCTCGCCATTAGCATATGGCAGTGCACTAGTAATGATTGCCCTTTTCATTATTTGGAATAAAGTTTGTGTGTGATTTAAGCTATGCCCAGCTTTGGCCGTATTTTATCTGGGCTGCAGTTGGCTTGTCCATTTTCACATCCATTGCTTGTAGTGCATCAACTGCAATCTGGATATCAATTTCTTGTGGAACAGTTATGACATTTTTTCCAATCTTTTTGTGGTTCTTTGCAATGTAGATCATGGACAGTAACTGGTTTGAAAATGACTGTGCCATGACTTCTGGAGGATGACCCTCTGCTGCAACAAGATTTGCAATCCTTCCTTTTCCAATCAAGTATACTTTTTTGCCGTTCTTGAGAACACACTCGTCAAGATTTGGTCTTACTTGTCTTACAGATTTTGATTCAGTTAGCAAAAACTTGGCATCAACTTCAACATCAAAGTGACCTACGTTGCCCATGATTGCACCATTTCTCATTGAAAGTATGTGCTCTTTTCGAATTATTCCAGTCTGGCCTGTTGCAGTGATGAATATCTCTCCAATTTTTGCAGCATCTGCCATTGGTGCGACATCAAAACCGTCCATGTGAGCTTCAAGTGCTCGGACTGGATCAACTTCAGTAACACAAACTTTGGCACCCATTCCACGGCATCTTGATGCAACTCCTCTTCCTACCCAACCATATCCTGCAACAACAACACGCTTTCCTGCAATAAGCAAATTCATTGAACGCAGGTAGCCATCAATGGTACTCTGTCCTGTACCATATCGATTATCAAACATGTGTTTTGTATATGCGTCGTTTACTGCAATTACTGGATACTTCAATTTCTTTTCTTTTGCAAGTGCCTTTAGTCGTATGACACCTGTTGTGGTCTCTTCAGTTCCTCCCAAGACTTTCATTGAAGCAAATTTTTTGTTTCCATGAATCTTACTATGGCTGTCAGAACCATCATCTGTTAAAATCTGTGGCTTGTGGCTGAGCATCTGGTCAATGCACCAGTCATATTCTTCTGTAGTCTGTCCTGTCCACGCATAAATGTGAATTCCATTTTCAGCCAAAAATGCTGCAATGTCATCTTGTGTTGAAAGTGGGTTTGCAGCACATGCACTAACATCGGCTCCAAGTTCCTTTGCACCCATGATTAGTACAGATGTCTCTTTTGTGATGTGAAGGCAAATTCCAATTCGTAAACCCTTGAGGGGTTGGGATTTTTTTAATCTGGATATAGTATTAGTTAGAATCTGCATGTGATCGCGTGCCCATTCATATGACATTTGTCCCTTTTCTGAAAGGCTTGGATCCTTTACTTGACTCATAGAAAAAGACAATTTCAGGGGGTATAAAACAGTATCAAAAATAACAATCTAAATATTGGATTGATTTAGTTTTACAAAATATGGCGTGGAAAAAGGTAGCAGAAAAAGATGCAGTTGCCCCGGGAAAGGGAAGAGAGTTTACAGTAGACGGCAAAAGGATTGCAGTCTTTAACCAGAACGGTTTTCACGCACTAGATTCAGTATGTGTCCACCAGGATGGATCACTTGCACCAGGCAAGCTTGAAGGTGATGTAGTAGAATGCCCACTCCACTTTTGGCACTATAACATCAAGACAGGAGAATTATTAGATTACATGAAGGGAGTGAAATTGCAGACATACAAAGTTGAAGTAAAAAAAGACGGAATTTATCTAGACGTTTGATAAGTTTAATTTCTTAAGGACATTTTAAGAAACGTTGAACCGTAAAATAATTGAAGACATCGTCACAAAAGATTATGGTACAATACAAAATAAGATTGGAGATTTTCTAAAAAGTGAACTGGAACAAAGAAGATCAGGTGGACTAGTCTTTGGTTTGAGCGGCGGAATTGATTCTGCAGTAATTGCTTTTTTGTGCGCCAAGTTTGCCAAGGAAAAATCACTTGCCCTCATAATGCCAAATGGAAAAATAACACCAAATAGCGAGACAGAAGATGCAATAAAAATAGTTGATTCACTATCAATAGAATACAAGTTGATTGATATCGGTTTTATCCACAGAGAATATTCAAAATACATCGAGCCAAGCCCATTGGCATTTGGAAATTTAGGTGCAAGGATACGTGCAAACATGTTATACTATTATGCAAACGCCCGAAATTCTCTTGTACTGGGCTCGTCAGACAAGAGTGAGTTTCTCATCGGATACTTTACAAAGTTTGGAGACGGTGCTGCAGATTTGTTGCCTATCGTATCACTGTACAAAACCCAGATACGAGAGCTTGCAAAAAGCCTTGGGATATCTCAAAATGTAATCTCAAAACCAAGCGGTCCTCATCTATGGGAGGGACACACTGCAGAAACAGAAATTGGACTAAACTATGAAGAAATTGATTCCATTTTATTTTGTACGGTAGAAAAAGGTCAAAGCATTGAGGAAACTGCAAAGATAACAGAGATACCAATTTCAGATGTCGACAAGATTTACAGAATGTACAAAAAAAGTGAACATAAAAGGACAACACCAACCCAGTGCACCATATAGGGGAATAGATTGAAAATTTTTGATACCTTATCAGTGGCAGAAAAAAATGTTGATACTGAGAATCCAGTCAGAATCTACCTGTGCGGTGTTACAGTATACGACGAGAGCCACATTGGACATGCAAGAACAATCATTGTCTTTGACACACTTCGAAGATATCTAGAGTTACACGGAGCCAAGGTGAATCTGATACAAAATTTCACTGACGTTGATGACAAGATAATCAATCGAGCAAAAAATGAAAACACTTCGGCTGATACCATAACTACAAGATACATAAAAAATTATTTCAGTGACTTTGACAGGTTGAATGTAAAAAGGGCTGACTTGTACCCCAAGGCAACAGAGCACATCCAAGATATGATTTTGCTCATTGGCGGACTAGTGGAAAAAGGATTTGCATATGTGTCCAAAAATGGAGTATATTTTTCAGTATTGAAATTTGACGGATATGGAAAATTATCAAAGAAAAAGACAGATGATCTTGTCTCAGGTGCACGAGTCGAAGTAGACGAGACAAAAAAAGATCCGCTTGACTTTGCATTATGGAAGTTCTCTGACGAGTCTCCCTCATGGGACAGCCCATGGGGAAAAGGAAGACCTGGGTGGCACATTGAGTGCTCTGCGATGAGTTTGAAATATCTTGGAAGCAATTTTGAGATACACGGTGGCGGACGCGACTTGATATTTCCTCACCATGAAAATGAGATAGCCCAGTCAGAATCATTTTCTGGAATAAACTTTGCCAAGATCTGGATGCATGTTGGAATGGTCACAATAAACGGAGAAAAGATGTCAAAATCTCTTGGAAACACAAAATCAATTGATCATGTACTCAATACGTGGGGCCCTAACATAATCAGGCTGTTCTGCCTATCAGGCCACTATACAAAACCAATTGATTATTCTGAAGACACACTAAAGGAAACCATAACAAAATGGCGCCAGGTGGAGAACTGTTACTATGAAATGATTTTATCAGATGACCTGCAAGTAACCGAAGGACTGGACTCTGTAAAAGAATTTGTCAAAGAATCAAGGACTGAATTTGCATCTGCACTAGATTCTGACTTTGACACACCGCTTGCAGTGGGCGCATTTTTCAAACTGGTAAAAAACATCAACCAGTTGGCATCATCAGAAAAACTCAACAAAGAATTGTCAAATCACATCATGCCAGAATTCCAGGAGATGATTTCAGTTCTAGGACTAGTCATACCCCAAGTAACAGATGATGAAAAAAACCAGATTACAAATCTGATAAACCAGAGAAAAACATTGCGAGAACAGAAAAAATTCCAGGAAGCAGACGAAATTAGAAAACAAATCTCTGACAAGAACATTGTCCTAATTGATCACAAGAACAAGACGCTGTGGATGAAGCAAGAGAAAATAGGTATAGAAAACTAGGATTTTTTTGTCTTGGCACTAACAAGTGACACAATATCTCTATCTCGTAACTGATAATTCACAGGAAGCCTCACTCCATATCTTACATCTTTTGCATAAAGCAAGCCCTTTGTCAAGTCAGTGTGAATCTCTTTTGCCAAGTCTTCAACGGTTGCGCCGTCTTTGAGCAAAATCAAGTCAGGAAGAATCCTGCCCTTTTTGTCGGATAAATTCTCGGCATTAGCCACTGGATATATCGAATTCATCTTTAGCAACTTGAATACTGTAACATTGATTGCAAACTGGACACCAGTTCTCATGAATTCTCCCAGTATTCCTTGCGTGATAAAATCAAGTGCATCTATCTGTTTTTTGTTTAGCTGCTCCTTGTGTAGTATTTCAAACTGCTCAGAACCCGGGACATATTTTATGAGACCTTTTTTCTCTGCCTTTCTCAGTGAGAGCTCACTGTCAGTACTTGCTGGAATGATTATAGTATCAATGTATTTTTCTCGTAATCTGTCAAAGTTTTTTTCTGCACCGGGTACATCGATTTTATTTGCAACAATCAAGGTTGGTTTTGATATCTTTCTAAGATATGCTGCAAACTTTTTGCTGTCATGCATGTCAAAGTTTTCAAAGTGCTTGTCTTCAAGTCCTGTTGTCTTTAGAGCATCTTTTACATGACTCTCTTTGACACCTATTCCACGAAATACATCAGTTATTGCAATGACAGGTTCTGTTTCAGACTGGATTAATTTTGATATTTTATCCCGATTTCCCTCCAAGAGTTTGAGATACCACATGATGAGTTCCTCTTCAATATCAGAGACATCAGCTATTGGGTCACCGCTTCCAACTTCGGCAATTCGTCCTGCAGCATCAATGCTTCCAGATACATCAACTACATGCAGTATGGCATCTGATTGCGTTGCAACTGAAAGAAACTGGTTTCCCAGTCCCTTGCCTGCCCATGCATCTTTTATCAATCCAGGAAGATCAATTAGTTCGATTGGGATAAACCTCCAGCCATCAGTGCATTTTGAATTTTGAGGATTGTCTTGGATGTTAAATTCAGTGTGGACACATGGAGTGATTGCGTTTCCCAGTGCGCGTTCTGGTTTTTTTGTTGTAAATGGATATGTGGAAACTTCAGCGCCTGCAAGTGTTGCTGCGTTGAAAAAAGTAGTTTTTCCAGTATTTGTCTTACCTAAAAGGCCAATCTTTATTGGCATGAAAACATCTGATGCTGCTTGCTATTTATCTCTGTTGCAGATTATTCTTCATGTCCATGAGAGGTCGCATGGCTTGATGAATTTTTTATCTCGTCGGCACACCACGTGATTTGTTTTATCTCATCTTCGGAGAGTGCTCCATTCCATTTTTCAAGAACTGTCTTTATGATTTCAGAACTATTATACAGTAACCCCCAGTATGGGTGATGCTCTGCAGTCGTGAGTGCAAGCTCTTCGATTTCTTCAAGGCCTGTCTTTGCAAGTGTAAGCCCATCTGAGCGCTCGCCGTATATTCGTATTATATTGGAATCTGGATCAGAGTGTATTTTTACAAGGACATTTTTCTTTTTGAAAGACTCGACAAGATCAAGCAAAGACTTGAAAAACTCCTCAAAATCGTCTGGCATATCCTAGAATAGTCGTTGGTGCTCAGCCAACATGCATCTGTTAAAGACCACAACTTTGATTCCAGATTTTCTTGCCAGATCTTCTGCAGGCTCGTTGTGGATTCCTTCTTGGAGCCATATTACCTTGGGTTTTATTTTGATAGCTTCTTCTATTACTTGCAACACTTGATCAGACGGCCTGAAAACATCTACAACATCTACTGGTTCTGTAACATCAAGCAAACTAGGATAACATTTTCTATCTAGTATTTCTGGTGTGGTTGGATTTACTGGAATTACATTATACCCATTGTCAATCAAATACTTTGGTACATAGTGTGCCGCCTTGTCCGGATTTTTTGACATGCCCACCACTGCAATATTTTTCAGAGAATAAATTTTTCTAATGTCATCATCTGTAAAAGAATCGTGTTCCATGGTATGATATACGACATAATGTGTCTTAATATCTTGCGGAATAACCGATTTATAGGGCAACTGGAATTCATTTTTCCATGGAACAAGAAGAGCCCAACGATGTAATCGTATTGAGTGCAATAAGCCAGGGCGCAAAAAAGTTCGACAAGATTTTAAAAAAGACAAAAATCGACGGTCAAGAACTCAACACATTACTTGAGAGACTAGAACAAAAAGGCATGATTACACTAGTTGAAAAGAAAGGCTGGCTTGGCTCCAAAAAAGAACTTGTCCTTACAGACAAGGGTACAAAGGAACTCGAAGAGCGAAGATTTGAGCTGCAACAAAACTGGAACCAGATGGTATCCATGTGGAAAAGCGGCGACAAGCAAAAACTCCAACAGCACATGGAAGAGCACAAGTCAATTTTGCCATCCATGATGTTTATGGGAATAATGGATATGATGATGTTTTCAACTATGATGGGGTTTATGGGCATGGCAATGACTAGTTTCATGCCAGACCAGTACATGGATAGTGGTGGTCATGACATGGGCGGAGGACATGATGCAGGCTCTGGCCAAGACGCAAGTTCAGGACAGGACTTTAGCGGAGGAGGAGGATTCGGAGACGGCGGCCCAGGAGACATGGGCGGTTTTGACGTCAACTTTTAAAATTATATTTTGATGCAATATTAGAAATTAAAAAACGGTTTTTATTTTTCCGTTAGTGGGGGATTTATTTTGATGGCATTGTCATGTTGCCAGACATTTTCATGTTTCCATGAGCTGTCATTGGTGATGAATCAGAACCTGCCAATTCATGCATAACATCTTCACCATGTGGTGCAGAGCCAACTTTACCATAGCTTACTTTTTGTGACTGCCATATCGCATTTACCCACTTGGTGTGTTCACCAGGTGCGCACTTGTGATCACCACAGACTATGCTGTTGCCATAGCTTGCGGTTGATATGTTGTCATTCCAAGTACTTTTTGTCAAAGCACTAGCTTGTGGAACAAATACTGCTGCAAATGATGCCAAAAGCACAGCTGTTGTAAACAAGAGTAATGCCACTTTATGAGACATGAGTTGTTTTGACTTTGAGGCATATAAAAGAATTATGATGAATTGATTCAGCAGCTAAAAATGGATAGTGGTAAACCCACTGGAGAATTATTTTGTGCCGTTTGTGGCATTTCCTGTCATGGTCATGTTCTCAGACATTTTCATGGTTCCATGTGCAGTCATTTGTGGTGCGGTAGAGCCTGCAAGATTGTGCATGACATCTTCACCATGTGGTGCATTTCCAACTTTACCATAGCCTGTTTTTTGTGACTGCCATAATGTGTTAATCCACTGTGCATGTTCACCTGGTGAACATAGATGGTTACCACATACTTTGCTGATACCATAGCTTGCAGTAGTATGACTATCATCATATACTGAAAAGTCTCTTTGTGTCAGGGCATTTACTTGTGGCACATTAATTGCCAACAAAGATGTCATAAGAACAGATACTGTAAACAAGAGCAATGCTATTTTGTTAGACATCGATCACGCTTCGCTAAGGGTATATAAAAGATTTATGAATCAACTTTAGCTCAAAGGACATAATTCTCAGAGAAACAGATATGAATAATTCATAATTTTTGTTCTGACATGGCAGTGCAAATAGGTGCAAAGACTCCAAATCTCAAAGTATCAGAATGGATTCAAGGGTTACCAACCAATATTGACAAGGAAAAAGATAATGTTGTACTAATCGAAGTGTTTCAGGTAAACTGTCCTGGTTGCTTCATGTACGGCATTCCACAAGCAATTGACATTTATCAAAAATATAGAAAAGAAGGTGTTACAGTTTTGGGAGTTGCAACAGCGTTTGAAGATTTTGACAAGAACACAACTGAGAATCTCAGGTTGCTGCTAACAGAAGGCAAAGTAATTGGTGAGACATTAAAGGCGTTAGGTCAATACGGCCAGCTAGTCGATGGTGACAAACTTGGATATAAAATTCCGTTTCCAGTTGCAATGGACTTTCTCAAAAAAGAAGAAGGTCAAACAAGCCAGGCAAGAATTGATGAAATCATACAAGCAAATGTTCCAGGATACGAGTCATACAGTCCAAGTCAAAAGTTAGACATTGTCGAGCGAGTCAAGCAGTACCTCAAGAGCAAGGAATATTCTGCGCAGACATTTGATGAATTTGCATTGCGCGGTACTCCATCAACCATACTAATTGACAAAAAAGGAGTTCTCCGAGATGTTGCATTTGGAACTAATGATTTTCTAGAAGAGAACATCAAAAAACTTTTGAGCGAATAGTATTTTTGCATGTACACATCGTTTGATCAAACAACTCTTGACAAAATAGTTACACTACTAAAATCACATCAAGATGAATTTCTATCAGGAGAAAAACTAAGCAAGTCACTTGGGCTAAGCAGGGCTGCTGTCTGGAAAAATATCAAAAAACTCCAGTCTTTAGGATACAAGATAAAATCAAAACCAAACTCTGGTTACAAGATTTATCCTAACACCAATCTTCTATTCCCATGGGAGATTTCTGATGGATTGCAAACTGATACGATTGGCACAAAAATATATTATTTTGACACAATAGACTCGACCCAGAACTTTGCGCTAGAATTATCCCGCAAGCCACATGAGAACGGTTCTCTAGTGATTGCAGAAAGGCAGACACGGGGAAGAGGTAGACTGAACAGAAAATGGATATCTCCAAAGGGCGGAATATGGCTATCCATACTTTTGAGGCCAAACTTTGAGCCCTCGTACACATCACTTTTTCCCATGCTCACATCGCTTGCCTTGTCAGTCGCAATTCAAAAAACACTAAAGATCAAGACTGAACTCAAGTGGCCAAACGATGTTACCATATCAGGAGATAAAGTTGCAGGCATCCTAATTGATGCATCAATTGAATCAAACAAGATAGACTATCTTGTAATAGGAATAGGAATTAATTTTAAAATCAAACCAAGCAAAATTTCAAGCCAAATCAAGGACAGTAAAAAATATGGCATCACCACACTTGTAAAAGAAAACCAAGATGGTGACCCTGTCAAACTGATACAACAGTTCCTACTAGAATTAGAACGGCATTACAATGATGTCATATCAGGCAACACTGGAAACATCAGAAAAGAGTGGATGAAACGATCATCGACAATTGGAAAAAATGTCACTGCAACCACAACTACTGGAATAATAAAAGGTAAAGCAGTAGGAATTGACAGGACTGGTGCCTTGTTGTTGTCAAGCAAGGGAAGAGTAGAGCGAGTGCTAGCTGGCGACATTGCATACAAGAGATAAAACTAGAAAATTTTAGAATCTTACTTGTGAGAGATCAAAATGAGACTTGTTCCAATTAGAACGCCTGCCATAATTTCCATCCAGTGTGGGAATAACAGTCGTCTAAGGATAGTTTCTCCAACGCCTTGTACAATATGACAACGGTTTGAAAATCGGTATAATAGTGTTTTATCAGCTGGAATCATTAAAACTCAGCTAGTTTTCTTGTTTCATGACTAAATTTTATATCGATCTAATATCATGCGAATTTTTAATAATTATAAAATTCCAATGATATGATGAAGATCTGCTGGGCAAACACTGACAGTTTTGATGATGCAGATGTTGTTATAGTTGGAATTCCTGACGAGTCAAAATCTCATGCCCTGCGAAAGGGAACATCAGAGGCACCTCACAAGATACGCGAGATTTCATCAATCAGGGATACGTACAAGAGAATGGACGACATCTCACCTGGACTGCCACTAGGCGGAATTTCAAGTCAAGTGTATGATTATGGAAACATTGAGCGCAGTCAGATAGAAAATACCATTGGCAGAGTCGTCTCAGGCTCCAAAATTCCAATATCAATTGGAGGTGACCACTCCATTACAACTGAAATAGTAAAGTCAGTTGCAAAAAAATACGGCCCGCTATCACTAGTATATTTTGACGCACATCCAGATTTTGTAAGCTCAATTCAAGGGTACTATGGCTCTGTGTTTTATGATATTTTGCCATACATTGACACAAAGACTAGTGTACAGATAGGAATCAGAACTCCAGAAAAAGAGGAAATTGACAACATCAAAAAATATGGCCTAAAGGTTGTCACTCCGTTTGATATCATCCAAGACGGCATGCAAAAGACATGTGAAAAAATTCTAGGCACACTAGGCAAGAATGTGTACATTTCACTTGACATGGATGCAGTTGATCCTGCATTTGCACCAGGGGTATCAGTTCCAGTTCCACTTGGACTGACAAGCATTGATGTAACATTTCTACTCAAGGCAATGGCAAGAAAAGGAATTTGTGGATTTGACATAATGGAAGTCTGTCCAAATTATGATATCAAAGACAGGACATCACATCTTGCATCAAGGATAATCTCAGAGGTAATATCGTCCACGTCGTAACATCACTGCTAATACTTTTAACTACCCACAATATTTTAGAAAATAATGTTTTCCCATTTTACACTAGAACAAGCAAACAAGTTGCTGCCATCTGTAATACAAAAATTCAACGCCGTACTTGACGCAAAAAATGAAGTTGTAAAAATCCAGTCAGATTTTGAAACAAATCCAAAGTACATGGCAAGCTTTAAGGATTATATCATAAAAAAGCAAGAGCTCAACTCTGCAATAACTAGTTTTTACAAATCAATTGAAGATCTAGAGGCAACAGGAGTATCAGTCAAAAGCATCGACCAGGGCTTGCTTGACTTTCCATCATTGATGTTCAACGAAGAGATATGGTTGTGCTGGAAGCAGGGAGAGACTGTAATAAAATTCTGGCATGGAAAAGATGAAGGGTTCAATGGCAGAAAGCCAATTGAAAGCGTAGACTTGGAAAAACTCAGATAGAATCACACCCAGGCATATATCAAAATAATCCGTATTTTGTACAAGTTTTATGATAAAGGTATGGCTTCGCGCAATAAGGATTCGGTTTCTTTTAGCGTCAATCATCTCAGTTTGTCTTGGGCTTGCAATAAACGGCTGGCAGAACAAGACAATTGATGTAGTATTTGCAGCCCTCACATTTGTGGGAGTTGCAGCATTGCATGCAAGTGTAGACTTGCTCAACGATTACTGGGACTATAAACGGCAGATTGACACGGATACAAACAGGACCAAGTTTAGCGGTGGAACAGGTGTCTTGCCAGAAGGCCTTCTCAAGCCAAGCCAAGTATACCGCGCCGGAGTGCTGATGCTAATAATTGGTTCTGCCGTTGGGGCATTTTTTGTTTTAGAACGCGGAATAACCATTGCAGTAATCTTGGGATTTGCAATTGTTTCAATTTACTTTTACTCTACAAGAATTGTGGATTCAGGTCTTGGAGAGGTCTTTGTTGCAGTCAAGGGGTCCATGATAGTTCTTGGTACATATTTTGTCCAGAGCTCGCACATTACACTAGAGCCAGTCATTGCAGGGATTGTATCAGGAGTCTTGTCATCAACAGTATTATTTGTAAATTCATTTCCTGACTTTGATGCAGACAAAAAGCATGGCAGAAAAACCTTGGTCATACTGCTTGGAAAACAAAGGGCTGCAGCAGTTGTCTGGATATTTCCGGCGATAATATACGGAATGATTGTAATATCCATAATATTAGGAATTTTTCCAGTGGTTACGATAATTACATTGGCAACAATACCTTTGGCAATAAGATCAGGAAGATCATTGAAGGAAAAATATAATGAAATCCAAGAACTTGTTCCTGTAATGCAAGGATTTGTCACATACAGTAGAATTACAGGTGCATTGTTTGTTGCCGCATTTTTAATTGATGTTTTATTAAAAACACCACAGTAGGATTAAATCGTCCGCGTTTTAATCAAGTCACATGATTCCAGGTTTTGCAACAAAGGAAGGTACTGTAAACTTTGCAAAAAGACAAATAAAGACAGCAAATAATCACTACAAAAATTTTGTAGGCCTGACTCTCTCATCTGTAGGAGTTGGCACATACCTTGGCAATCCAGATGATTCTACAGATATTCTAGTAAAGGATGCAATCAAGGCATCAGTCAAGGCAGGAGTCAATGTAATAGACACTGCAATCAACTATCGATCTCAAAAAGCAGAAAGGTCTGTTGGAAAGGCAATTGCAGAACTTATTGAATCAGGCGATGCAAAAAGAGAAGAGATCTTTGTCAGCACAAAAAATGGGTACGTTACAAATGACGGGGACGTCAATGAAGATTTTTGGGTCAACATACAAAACACACTTGTAAAACCTGGCGTGATAAAATCAGGTGACATTTCATCAGGATATCACTGCATGACAATACCATACTTGGAAGACCACCTAAAGCGCAGCATGAAAAATCTCGGACTAGATTGCATCGACTTGATGTATTTGCATAACGCTGCAGAAGGCCAGCTGCAAGATATTTCAAAAGAAGAATTTTTAAAAAAACTACATGATGTGTTTGCATTTTACGAGAGCCAAAGAAAGAATGGCGCCATAAAATATTACGGCATGGCAACATGGGAGTGTTTCAGGGTTGCGACAAATCATGCCCAGTATCTTTCAATCTTTGATATGGTAAAAATAGCAAAAGAGGTGGGAGGACAAGACCATGGATTTCGATTCATCCAGTTGCCATACAACATGTATCTTGATCAAGCACTAACTGTGAAAAACCAGGGAGACGCAAACCAGTATACTATATTGGAAGCCGCAATACATCTTGGCATTGGTGTATTTGCAAGTGTTCCACTAATGCAGGCAAAATTGCTTGCGCCAAATGTTTTGCCAGAGTTTGGCCAAATGTCAAAACCATCACATCGTGCAATGCAGTTTGTCAGGTCAACGCCCGGAATCATTGCGCCGCTTGTTGGACAAAAGTCACAAGCCCATGTACAGGAAAATCTTGAGGTTTTAGGCACACCTGTCCTCAGTGAGACAGAATTTTCAGACTTGATTAAAAAACTCTCGTCATAGATGAGTTTAGATGCCATGGTGGTACCATCATACCATGGACACACAAGAACTAACAACATTATTGCATGAATTAATTTCAGAGCAAAACAAATGCGATAGCGAACTATACTTTGACAAAAATACAAATTTTGACAAGAGAGACATTGTCATGAAGAAGATACTGGATTTGAACAATGCCAGTCAAGCGAAAGTATAATCGTAGATTATTAGATAAGGACTAGAAGAACTTTTTTCCTACAACTTTACGCCTTTTGAAAGGTCATCTTTCTTTTCAGGCACATTATGTTGTGGTTCTTTTCCTGAAACATTAGACATTTTTCCAGAATCTTCATCTACCATGTCAAAAACAATTCTAACTTCAGTGATTCTCTTTACAACTTTTCCAAAGTCGCCAAACTTGGCAAAGACATGATAAATGCCATCAGCAAAACCGGTCTTGGATACAATACCGTGTTTGAAATCAATATGAAGTGGTAATTTTGCATCAGTCTCTTTTTTGTGCAGCTCATCATATTCTCTAGGTGAGAGAACGTTGGCAGGGTCTGCAATTATTATTTCTCCAGTATCTACACCAACAGTACCAATTTCTTTCCATTCGTATGTTGGTATACTTTCAGTTTCTATCATTTTTTATTAAAATTCCTTAATTGTGCTACACCTTCATTGCTATTAAACCGACATCAATTGGCATTTACAGTAGCAAACAAATCTGATACCGTAAGACATGGATACATTGCCAGGCTTTTAATCTGAGATTAACCATAGACATAGTAGAGTGGTGTGAGTTTGCACATCCCTGATTGTATATCGGAGAAGGACTGGAGTAACTAACCAGCTCACATTTGTTTTTTGATCAAATCACGACAAACAGAAAAAATCAGATCTTCTCATGTCGATATCTGTTTTTGATGTATCTTGTATGATACTGTCCATGGTATAAGGTAGATTTTACCAATCCATCATAGATCTTTTTTGGTACACCAAAGTATCGATATAATCCTCCATGATGAAATTGTATTTCCATTATTTGTAACGACTCATCATATCCAACTGATTGCAAGTCATTTGACTTGAGTCGCATCATGTCCATACCATATTGTACACCGTTGAATCATGTAAAGCATCGGTTTGAATTACTTGATCGGTTCTAGCCATCAATTGCAATTCAATTGTAAGTTTTAAATACAAACGCAAGACGAATCTCAATATGCCAGTTGATCCAGTATGTGGAATCGAACTAGATGAGAGTCTTGCTCTTGTCCACGAATATGAAGGCAAAAAATATTATTTTTTCTGCCATGGATGCAAGAGAATATTTTCCAAGAAACCAAACAAGTGGAAGAAAGCTAAATAGGATAACTTCCGCACATGCGGCAAAAATGAGAGCCTTGTTTTAGGGAATAATTACAGTTTGGACACTTTATCTCAGATTTTCCTAACGTATGAGGCGCATCAAAGTGTTTTTGATATATTTCATAATAGTAGAGCGACTCTTTTGATAAAATCTTGACTAGATCTTTTTCTTTATAGTGTTTTGATTGTTCCGCATAGTACGAGCCTGGTATCATGCCATCAAGAAAAGATGTCAGGCCACTTGTGCCAGAGCCGTCCTGCATTGCGGATTTTTCTCTCCAGATTATGGATTCTGGAAGATCGCTTTGAAATGCCTTGCGAAGTATCCACTTGCCATATTTTGTACCATTTTCTTCGTGAACCTTCAAGTCTGCCGGGATTGTTTTTGCATAATTTGACACGGCATCATCAAGAAATGGCGTGTGCAATGATATTCCAATTGATTGTGATATTGTACGAGATGGAAAATGCATTACACTCCAGATTCTTTTTAGATCTTTTTCTAGTTCTTCTCCAGACAATCTCTTGAAGAAATTATACCCTGCAAAGAGCTCGTCTGCCCCATCACCAGTCATAATTGATGAAAATCCAGACTCTTTTGCAGCCTTCATTGTAAGATACACTACGATATTGTTTCGAATTTCAATTGGATTGAACACTTGCAAGATCTGGATTGTCTTTTCTGCTGCATCAAGTAAGACTTCAACGTCTGCAGGTATCATGTCAAGTGGGATATCACACGATTTTGCAACAAGTTGCGCATGCACTAGATCTGTTGAAGAAAAATCTTTTGCAATGAGTGCAAAAGCTGTCATTTTCTTGCTTTTTACACAAGATGCAAGAATTGATGAATCTAGCCCACCTGATAGAGCAATGCAATCAGAGTTGTGATCAAGTACAGATGCTGTTACGAGTTTTTTGATCTGTGATGTTATTTCTTGCAATCAATGGATCATTTCACACCCTCTAAAAAAAGTCATCACGAAAAATATGACTAGGTTTAAATATTTTATAGAGACATTTTGTGTATGCTTCTCCCGTCAGAGATAGAAACCAAGACTCTCATACCTGCGTTAAGGGCAATTCTTGCAAAAAAACTCATAGAAGAGCACAAGATACGAGAGGAAGAAGTTTCAAAATTATTGGGAGTAACACAGGCTGCCATAAGCAATTATGTCAGAGGAACAAGGGGCGATCCAGTTTTGATCAACAAATTGCTTTCTGTAAAAGAAGTCTCTGAGATGATAAATGACATTTCAAACAACTTGGCATCAAAGATGGCATACACACCTGCAAGCCTCTCAAAATTCATTGGCCTGTGTAATTACATCAAATCAAGCCTGTTGATTTGCGACATTCACCACAAGCTTGAATCAAACA
>JBOGQV010000225.1:0-1664 GCA_050749145.1 Nitrosotalea sp.
GCGACGCACGAGCCACGGGCGCGCAACCACGCCGCGGACGCGCTGGCCAACCTGGCCCTCGACGATCCGGCGGCCGCGGCGCGCGTCATGGCTGAGGTGGCCGCGCGCTCCGGGCTGGCGGTCGGGCTGGACGAGTCCGCCTTAGGGCGCGTAGCATCCATCGGCCAGCGAGGCGGCCGGACGGTCGCGGGCCGGGCGGGCGACCGCGCGGTCCGAGGAAAGTCCGAGCTCCACGACGCAGGGTAGCGGGTAACACCCGTCCGCCGCGAGGCGAGGACCAGTGCCACAGAGACGAGCCGCCGTCGCGGCGTGAGCCGGGACGGCGGGTGAAACGGGCAAACTCTACCCGGAGCAAGGCCAAATAGGAGGGCGGAACCGTGGCTTCGGCCACGGGGAAGGGCGCGTCGCCCAGCCCTCGGGTCGGCCGCTCAAGGCGGCGGGCAACCGCCGACCGTAGATGGATGACCGTCCACGGGCGCAAGCCCCGGACAGAACTCGGCTTACAGGCCGCCTCGCTGGCGCCCTCACCCCGGGCCTCTTCGTTGCGCCGGCGGTCAGTCCTCGTCGGGGCGGAAGATGTGGGCCGCCTGGCAGGCGTCGCAGATGGGCCGGGCCGAGTCGAGGTCGCCCAACGGCAGCGAGACGCTGCGGTCGGGGAAGAGGCACTCGACGTCGTAGACCGGCCGCGCCCCGCGCTCGACGGCGATCAGGCGCCGATAGGTGCAGCGGCGCAGGTGCCGCTCGGGGCCGGCATCGGCGAGCGCCTCGGGCGGGTGGAGCATCCTCAGCAGGGCCATGTCGGGCCAGCCTAGCATCGGCCCGAGGTGGTCAGCAAGCGCACCAGAAGTACGCCGCCGCGGTGGGACCGGAGCGACCGGGCGCCTCGGGCCCATGCGGGCGCGGCGGGGGCCCGGGCCCGTGCGGGCGCGGCGGGGCCCCATGCTAGACTCGGCCGACGACGACAGCCTCGGAGGGGTGGTGACCGACCTCGCTCCCGTGATCTCGGCGCGGACTCCGCAGGCGCTCGTGCAGGGTGTCCTGGCCTCGCTGCCGGGCCATTCGCCCGATCCGTGGGTGTGCCCCTTCCTGCGCCGCGCCACCGACGAGGGCCTGGTCGCGCCGGGCCCGGGCGCCGCCCCGACCCATCGTTGCGCCGCGCTCACGGCGCCGATCGCGCCGTCCATCGCGCAGCAGGAGTTGCTGTGCCTCGGGGCGGCGCATGCGGGGTGTCCGCGGTTCCGCCAGGGCACCGCCGCCATCGCCGTGGGCCTGGGCGTCACGCCCGCGCGCGGGCCCCTGCCCACCCTGATGCAGCTGGCGTCTGTGGTCGTGCTGGTGGCCGTCATCGGGGTCCTTGGCCTCTTCGTGCTGGGTGGCGTCCCGCTGCTGCCCGGCACCGCGGGCACCAGCCCGACACCATCGGGCCTCGCCGCCCTTGCCTCCACCGCGACCCCGCCGGCCAGCAGCGCCTCCATCCGCCCGAGTCCCGCGCCGAGCGCCCCCGTCACGCCCGCGCCGACCCCGACGCCGACCTTCCCGCCCAGCCCGACCCCCGCGACCACTCCACCGGGGACGGCCGCGCACACGCCGACGCCATCGAGCGGCGGCAGCATCGCCGCCCATTGGGACGGGCTGGCCCGCTGCACCGGCGGCCAGGACTGCTA
>JBOGQV010000226.1:0-2813 GCA_050749145.1 Nitrosotalea sp.
TATTGCCATTTGGCAAGCAATAGAGTATCCCTCTGTACTTAAGCCATAAACAACAATTTTTGTTGCAACCAAACCATCCGGACTATGAGTACGGGCTAAGAAAAACTTTTTCCACCCTCAAATTATATCAAAAATGTTTGAAAATCTGGTTTGATATTTTGACGCCTAAACAATTGCTTTTCTTTGCTCCAATGGTAAGCAAATTGAGTAAAAATCACAAAATACTATGTACTTCAAGAAATTATCGTGAAGTTGTTGAATTATCCAAGATAAAAAACATAAATCTCAAATTAATTGGAAAACATGGGGGTTCTACCAAAGATGGAAAACTTCATTCAAGCATACAAAGAATGAGTCATCTTTTGGATGAGGTAGTAAAATTTGCTCCCGACATGACCGTTAGTTTCTGTTCTCCCGAAGCTGCACGAATTTCCTATGGGATAGGCATTAAGCACATTGCATTTTCTGACTCCCCTCATGCAGAAGCAGTAATGAGACTTTCAGTTCCATTAGTACAGAAACTTCTCATTCCTTGGGTCATACCCAAAAATGAGTTTGTCAAATATGGGATTTCAAAAAATGACATCATCCATTACAAAGCTATTGATGCTTCTGTAATAGTAAAAGAAAAATCAAGAATTGAAAGAGTAAATGTTGATAGAAGCAAGAAGACGATTGTAATTAGACCGGAAGAGTCAGAAGCTGCATACATTTTAGGAAAGACTGAAAGTGATAACATAATTTATGAAGTAAGCAAAGAAGACAAGCCTTACAACATCATAGTATTAGCAAGATATGCTTCACAAAAAAATAGACTCAAAGAAAAATTTGGTAAAAAGGTTATTGTCATGGATAAAGTTGTAGATGGAAAATCACTTCTTAACATTACAGATCTTTTCGTTGGTTCAGGAGGCACCATGACTGCAGAATCTGCATTAATGGGAGTCCCAACTATATCATATGATGCAGCACCAAACTATATTGAGAAATATCTTGTACGCATAGGACTTGTAGAGAGAGAGACAAATCCAAAGAAAATTTCTGTCTTGATCAAAAAAATGTTAAATGAGAATAAAACAAACGGGAAGAAAGCCAGAATGATTCTAAATTCAATGGAAGATCCTTACCTAAAATTAATTGAAGTGATAAAGAAAAAATAGATTCCAGAAGAAATTCGTTTATGCATTAACTAATTTTTTGTATAACGCAATAGCAGAATTTTCATCTTTTTCTCCTACAATTACAGCTGAGCCACGTTTTAGAAAACTAACATAGATATCATTAGAAGAAATTGATAATCCAAGCTCACCTTGATTTTGCACTTTGAAACCTTTCTCAGATGCCATGTTAGTTATCTTTGGAACGTCAATCTCAATCATTGTCGTAGGAGTAATAGAAAATGTACGCTTGCCTCTATTGCGTCCACATAGTTCTTCTATAATGAGTTCTTGAATTGGTAATTCTTCATGTTTGCCTGAACCACATTCCGGACATTCATCTACTTTGCTGAAAGATGTCGTATTGAAATCTAGATTATCAAGATCAATGTAGAGTAACTTATTTGCCAAGGTTGGAGTTCTTCCTATGAGGACCTTTACTGCCTCTGCAACCTCAATTCCCCCAACAATTGAAAGTATTGATGGATGAACTCCTTCTGTACTACATGTAGGCATTGAATTTTCATCCAGTGATGGAAATATGCAATGATAACACGCAGTTTGATGTGGGAGTATTGTAAACACTTGCCCTGAAACTCCCACTGCCGCTCCTGTCACAAATGGGATATTTTTTTTTATACAAGCCTTGTTAAGAGAATATCTAGCATTAACACTATCAAGCGCATCAATTACAACATCACATCCTTCTACTACATCTAATGCAGTATAGTCATTTACAGAAACAGGTAATGCCTCAATTATTACGTCAGAATTCATTTTTTTTAGTTTTCTTGCAGCGACTTCAACTTTGACTTGACCAACATCAGATTCATCAAACATTGTTTGTCTGTGCAGATTTGACAATTCTATTACATCCCTATCAACAATTCGTATTGTGCCTATTCCCATAGCAACTAATCGTGTCACTATAGGATTACCCAGTCCACCTACTCCAACAACACATGCTTTTGACTTTTTTAGCTTGAGTTGACCTTCATAGCCAATTTCTTCTAACATTACTTGTCTTGAATATTTTTCAAGGTCTCTACTTGAAAGCTCAGAGCCACCCGCTACTGCTGGCAACACGTAAATCTCATCCCCATCTTTTAGAGCAGTTTCCATACCTCCAGAAAATCTCATATTTTTTCCATTTACGTATATGTTGATAAGTGATCTGGGAGAACCATCAGGATTAAGAACTCGTCTTTTGAATTCATCACCTAATTGTTCTGCAATTTTAGCAAACGCTTCAGAAAGAGTAGATGCTATCAAGTCTACTTTTTTCTCTCCCCCACCTTTGTTTAAAACAGAAGGAATTGTGAATTTGATATTCGCCATTTATCTCACCAATGCCAAGATTTTACCAACATCAGCCTGCATTACTTGAGGTTTTTGGAGTACTTCCATCATAACTTCTGTTGTCTTCAATCCATTACCAGTAACATAACATACAGTAAGATCATTTTTGTCAATTTTTCCTTCGTCTACCATTTTTTTCAATACGGCTACAGAGACACCACCTGCTGGCTCTGTGAATATACCCTCAGTTTTTGCTAACAACAGTATAGCATCCAAAATTTCCTTGTTGTTTGATTCTTCAGCAAAACCATTGTATTGTTTTAGACGTCGTAATACATACTGACCATCACCAGGATC